>JBEIFE010000459.1:0-2214 GCA_040382575.1 Candidatus Sericytochromatia bacterium | reverse complement strand
GGGGACCTCGAGACGCCCGTATATGTCGTGACGGGCCGCTTCGTGGGCGTGGCGATCGCCTCCCTGCTCGACGTGCCCGCCTCCGGCCAGGTCTATCACATCGCGCATCCGCGCTCCTGCAATCCGACGCTCGGCGAGGTCCTGGACCTGGCCTTCGACACCTTCGCCGAGGATCCGACCTTCGTGCGTCGCCGGGTCATGCGTCCGCTCATGACCGACCTGGAGGGATTCGAGGCCCTGGCCTCGGGCATCTCGGGTTTCTCGGGGAGCGTGGTCGGCCAGTCCATGGGGACGCTTTCCCCCTTCGCCCCGCAACTGTACATCGCGAAGGACTTCGCGACCGAGCGCCTCCGGGCCGATTTTCCGGGCTACACGCCGATGGACGGCAAGGCCGTCATGCGGGAGGTGCTCCGGCACGGGATCCGGACCCGCTTCGGTTCGACGACGGGGCGCTTGAAGGCCCGGGAGGTGCCGGTTGGCTGAGATCACCGAGAACGAGCACTGGCTCTTGAGCTTCTACCGGCAGTCCGAGATCTCGGGTGCGCTCTTCTTCGGGCGTCTGGCCCGTTCCCTGCGCCCGGGGCCCATTCAGCAGGACATGACGCGCCACTTCGCGGACGAGGCCCAGCACGCGCGCTACTGGACGGACTGCATGGACGAGCTGGGCGTGACGCCCCTGCGTCTCCCGAACTCCTACCAGGACCAGTACGTGAACGCGGCAGGCTTGCCCGTGAACCTCATGGAGGTTCTGGCCATCACGCAGGTCTTCGAGCGCCGCGTGGTGCGGCAGTACCTGACGCATGAACGGGTCGAAGGGCTGCATCCGGTGATCCGCAAGACGCTCGACAAGACCGTGGCCGAGGAGAAGTGGCACCTCCGGTGGATCGACCAGGCCCTCAAAGACCTCGAGCCGAAGTTCGGGGCCGAGGCGATCCAGAAGACTCTGGCTCGCTTCTCGGCCGCCGACCAGGCCGTGTATGCGGCCACCATGCGCGAGCACGCCGATCGCGTCGAATCCCTGGCCATCCATCTGCCCCGCTGAATCCGGAGGAAAACCCTTGTCCCAGGAACTCGTCCCTCTCATGGCCCGCCTCCTGCAGGTGGAAGTCACCAGGCTTCAGCCCGAGGTCAAACTGACGGATCTCGTCACGGAATCGTTCGTGCTGATCGAGTTCGTCATCTCGCTCCAGGAAGAACTCGACCTGGTCCTCACGCACGACGATTTCAACGGAGTCCTGACGGTGGGCGACCTCCTCGCGCTCGTGCAGGAGCGCCTCGCTCAGGGGGCGGGCGCCTGACGTGACTTCGCATGACGTGATCGTGGTGGGTGCCGGTCTGGCTGGCCTCGGGGCGGCCCGGGTCCTGATGGACGCGGGACTTTCGGTGGTGGTGATCGACAAGGGACGCGGTATCGGGGGACGCTGTGCCACCCGGCGCCTGACGGTCGAGGGTCACGCCCTGCGGATCGATCATGGGGCGCCCTGCTTCACGATCCGGGATCCGGCCTTCCGTGAGGCCTTGTCCCCCCTGCTCGACGCCGGGGTCGTGCGTCCCTGGGTGGACGGGCTCGTCACCGCCGTCGAGGGTCGGTTCGAGGTGGCGCCGGCGGTGTTCACCGAGCCGCGCTACGTACACAGGGAGGGCAACGCGGCGATCGCCCGTCATCTGGCCGACGGGCTGGACATCATCCTGGAGACGGCCGTGACGGCCCTCGAACGCGACGGGAACAGCTGGCGGGTGACGGCCGAGGCCCTCGAGGCCACGTGGCGATCGCCCGAGCTGGATCCGGATGACCCCGGATCGGCCAAGTGGGTCAAGGAATCTGCCCGTGTCCTGGTGACCTGCCCCTTGCCGCAGACCCGGGCACTCGTACCGGCCGACGTACCCCTACCGGAAGAGACCTATGACGTCGTCTGGGCGGTCATGGCCGTCTACCGCCCGGGAGCATCCCCTTCATCCGTACCGCCGGATGCGTTTCGCTTCGAGCACGAATCTCTCCTGGATCGGGCCTATCGCGACAGTTCGAAGCGCGATACTACCCCCTTCGAGACCTGGGTGTTCCATGCCCGGGCCGACTGGTCGGCGGCGAACTTCGATGCCGATCGGGTGGCGATCGCCCGGGATGTGCTGGCCGCAGCCTCGCGTGCCCTCGGGGCGGACTTCGAGGCCGCCCCTCTGGTCGTCCAGGCTCATCGCTGGCGTTATGCGCGTCCC
>JBEIFE010000458.1:0-2219 GCA_040382575.1 Candidatus Sericytochromatia bacterium | reverse complement strand
TGACCCGTCAGGCGAGCGGGTTCGCCCGGGCGATCTGCACCGTGGACGACGTCGAGCCATTCCCGCAACTGTACGGCGCAGAAGCGCACGGATCGCGGGAAGTCGGGATTCAGGACCAGGAACTCGATGATCTTGGCCGGCTCGGCGGTCGATCGATAGGTCTTCCGGTAGGCTTCATAGGCGCTGGCACTTCGTAGTACGGCGACCCAGTCCTGGAAGACCGTCACCCCGGGCGTGGCGTGGGCGTGGTCGGTCAGTGCACCCGAGTTCAGCAGGCGAACCGTGCGTCCGGCTCGTTCGATGTATCGACCCAGCATGCAGAAAGCGAGGCGATCATCGTGAAGCATGGTCGAGCTGAGCAGACCCGCGAAGGTGTAACCGGCATCGCGGATCTCCTGAAGGATGTGAGCCGGTTCCAGGAGGAACCGAGCGGGATCGACGTCCAGCAGTCGCAGGTAACGGGTGTTGAGGTGATGCCAGACCTCGCTGGAGAGCTGGTCCTGCACGGTGCGGGCGTTCTCTCGTGCCAGCCGGATGCAAGAGAAGAGGCTGTTGGGGTTGTCGCGATCAAACGCCAGGTAAAGGAGCGCCTCGCGGGTTTCCAGACGTCCCATGGCCTGCTGGTAGCTTTCCAGGTCGCCGCCCATGGCGAGCAGGCGTGCCCAGACACGTTCGCGCCTGGCAGGGTCCGGGTGCTCCAGCATGATCTGGTGGTGGACCCGGATGGTCCGGGCAGCATATTCGGCTCGCTCGAAGTAGCGTCCGATCCAGAAGAAGGCCTCGGCTGTACGGCTTAGCATGGGGTGTTCAATCCTCTCCGTACAGGACCCAGGTGTCCTTGGACCCGCCGCCCTGCGAGGAGTTCACCACGAGGCTTCCGCGCCGTAGCGCCACGCGAGTCAGGCCTCCCGGCATCACCGTGATCTGGTCGGCTTCGGGGCCGCCGCACAGGACGTAGGGACGCAGGTCGACGTGGCGGCCCTCGAAGCGACGATGACCGTCCTCGTCGTCCACCAGACAGGGGTGACGACTCAGGTCAATGACGGGCTGGGCGATGTACCGCCGCGGTGCGGCCTCGATCCTGGACCGGAAGTTTTCGCGTTCCTGGCGACTCGCATGGGGGCCCATCAGCATGCCATAGCCGCCCGCCTCGTCGACCTGCTTCACGACCAGCTCGTCGAGGTGGTCCAGCACGTAGCGACGGTCCTCGTCACGCGAGCACAGATAGGTGGGAACGTTGGCCAGGATGCTGTCCTCGCCCAGGTAGTAGCGGATCATGTCGGGAACGAATGGATAGATGGCCTTGTCATCCGCGACGCCCGTCCCGATGCCATTGGCCAGCGTGACGTGGCCTGCCCGGTGGGCCCGGACGAGGCCGGGGACCCCGAGCAGCGAATCCATGTTGAAACATTCGGGGTCGAGGAATGGGTCGTCGATCCGCCGATAGATCACGTCCACGGGTTTGAGTCCGGCCGTCGTCTTCATGTAGACACGGTCGGATTCCACGACGAGGTCCTGCCCCTCGACGAGTTCGATACCCATCTGGAGGGCCAAGAAGGAGTGCTCGAAATAGGCCGAGTTATAGACTCCGGGGGTCAGGACGATGACCGTCGGATCGGATTTCTTGCCGGGGGCCAGAGCCTTGAGGTTCTCGAGCAGTTGGGTGGGGTAGTGGTCGACGGGCCGGACGCGCATCTGGGCGAAGAGCTGCGGGAAGACCGTCTTCATGACCGCCCGGTTCTCGAGCACGTAGCTCACGCCCGAGGGGCAGCGGACGTTGTCCTCGAGCACCCGGTACTGGCCCTTCCCATCACGGACGAGGTCGATGCCCGCGATGTGGACGTGGACGTCACCGGGGGGTCTGAAACCGATGAATTCTCGCCGGAAGTTGGTCGAGTTCTCGACGAGTTCCCGCGGAATGACGCCGTCCCGGAGGATCGACTGGGGGCCGTAGATGTCCTTCAGGAACAGGTTGATGGCCAGGAGCCGTTGCTTGAGGCCCTGCTCGAGGCGACTCCACTCGCTGTGGGGGATGACGCGCGGCAGCAGGTCGAACGGGAAGATGCGTTCGATGGTGCGTTTATCCGAGTAGACGGTGAAGGTGATGCCCTGGTGCAGGAAGGCGGCATCCGCGAGACGCCGGTGATGGTCGTAATCGCGGTGACTCAGCCGCTCGAGTTGCGCGAAGAGCTGCCTGTAGTGAGGTCGGGGAACACCGG
>JBEIFE010000457.1:0-2231 GCA_040382575.1 Candidatus Sericytochromatia bacterium | reverse complement strand
TCCAGGACGGCTGAACCGGAGGCCTCGACCCGGACAACGTACGTTCCCGGTTCCAGCCAGCCGAAGGCGATCGCCCCGCTCGTGTCCGTCGACCCGCGTCCCAGCGAGGGGCCTGACAGCTCGACCCGGGTTCCGGGGGATGCCGGAGCGCCCGTGGCGGACAGGATCCGGAGCGACAGCTGGCGGTTCACCAGCGAGGTGCCCCCGCGCAGGGTTTCAGCCGTCGCCGACGGCAAGACCGTTTCTTCCGGTACGAGGCCGCGTTGCGGAAGCTCCGGTGCGGTGCTCGGTAGCGGGGTCGGAGGGCTCGAGGTGGGGCAGCCCGTCAGCAGGGCCACGAAAAGCAAGATCATCGGGCGCCTCATGAGGTTTCTCCGGGCCTCGCGAGCGCCTCGAGAGCTCGTACGGGGTTGATGAAACCGTACCCACTACGCGGATCGAAGGGGTTTCGGGTCAGGGGGGTCGCCGTTGCGGCCAGATGGAGCCGGAGCTGGGCCGGGGTGAGGGACATGCCACGGGCCCGAGCCTCGGCCAGGACGAGCGCGGCCACCCCGGCCACGATCGGGGTGGCGAACGAGGTGCCCTCGAGCTTGCCGTACCGGGTACCGAGGCGGTTACTCAGCAGGTAGGCATGGGTCGGCAACGTCGACCAGATGCTGGTGGTCGGCGCCAGTTCCGGGGTGCCACCGGGTGCGACCAGCGTGAGTTCAGATCCCCGGTTGCTGTAAGGGGGGATCTCCCTCGGGGAACCGGGTACGCCGGCCGTCGCACCCACGGCGATGACGCCGGGGTAGGCGGCGGGGTAATAGACAGCCCCCGCGCCGTTCCCCGAGGCCACGACGATGGAGCAGCCCTTCCGGAAGGCCTCGGCCATGGCATCCGCCAGCACCTGGCTGGGGGCCGAACCACCGACCGAGATGTTGATGAGGTCCGCCCCGAGTTCCGCCGCATCGAGGATCCCGCGGGCGATCTCTTCGTCTCGGCCATCCCCGCTGCTCGTCATGGCCTTGATGGCCAGGATCCGGACTCCAGGTGCCACCCCCACGATACCCGTCCCGTCGTCGAGGGCGGCGACCAGCCCCGCACAGAACGTCCCGTGGCCGTTGCCGTCCCGACCCGCATAGGGCGCGTCCCGCAGACCGACCTCGTCCACCACGAGGGGGGCGCCGAGCGTCGATTCGCGTAGGCGGGAGCGCACGGACGATGCGAGGGCCGCACCCGTCACGCGGGCGAGGTTGCCCAACAGGTCCGGATGTTCCGCGTCGATGCCGGTGTCGACGATCGCAACCGTCACGCCCGTGCCCGGCTTCTGGCCATCGGCGGTATGCCGCAGCGGCAGGTTCCATGCCGAGCGGATGTCGATGCCCCGGCTGGCCTCCAGGTACCACTGGGACGGGGTGGAGGCGATCGCGCCTCCGCCGGAGCCCGGATCGGGCGAGCTCCGGGCACCGGGCACCGGACTGGAGGGCGTCGTGGGGCACCCGGCCAGGAGCAGCGTGAGGGCCATGAAGGCGCGCCGGAACCGGAGCATCACCACACCTGGGGCCCGGGCGGCTGCAGCTCCTGCACCACGGGACAGAGGGGCAGGATCGCCTCGAGCGTGCGTACCGTGACCGCGGGCCGCGGGCGGAGCGTGACGAGGTCGGGGCTGGCCGTCGCCACGATCTGGCTTCCCAGCACGCGGGCCAGGAGGGCCGGGTCGCTCCCGGGCCGCAGGCGAACCGTCAGTTCTCCGGCGGGGGGCTCACTTCCGGTGGGCGGCTCGGGGATCGAGATGCGGCGGTTGGGTTCCACGTAGCCAAAGAGGCCCGAGTCCCGGTATCGCTTCATCATCTCGGGGACAGGTACTCCGCTATTCCAGGCCAGGTGGGCGACCCCGATCCCCGAGATGACCGAGACCACGCGGACTCCCTGGGCGGTGTGAAAGGCCTGGATGCGGTCAGCGGGGATGTCCTCGCGCAGCTTGACCAGCAGTTCGCCCTCGATCCAGGGCGCGGGGGTGGGGATCGGTCCGGGATCAGGGTGCACGCTCGTGACCGTGGGGAGGGCACCGAAGAGCCGCGCATAGCTCCTGGCATCGCCCCGCTTGCCGGGGCGGAAACGCCAGGTCCGCGCCGCGGCCCCGCGCCGCCGGGCCGCGAGCTCCAGGTGGGTGGCCCGCAGGGCCCCGGAGGGGGCCGCGGCGCCCGCCAGGGAGGTCACCTCGATTCTAGCGTCGGCACCCCGAGCGG
>JBEIFE010000456.1:0-2236 GCA_040382575.1 Candidatus Sericytochromatia bacterium | reverse complement strand
GCAACAACATCGCCAATGTCAATACGGTGGGCTACAAGTCTCACCGCGTGAACTTCCAGGAACAGTTCTCCCAGACGCTGCGCGGTGGTTCGGCCCCCTCCGGCGCCCTCGGCGGAACGAACCCCTCCCAGGTCGGACTGGGCGTGTCGGTCGGCTCGATCGACCTCATCCAGACGCAGGGGGCGCTCACGCCGACCTACAAGAATACCGACCTCGCGATCAGCGGTGAAGGATTCTTCATTCTCTCGGACGGTCGCAATAACGTGTACACGCGGGACGGGTCCTTCGACTTCGACCGCAGCGGCAACTTCCTCAAGGTTTCGAACGGCTTCCGGGTCATGGGCTGGAACTCGGAAGTGATGCCGGACGGCACGGCACGCGTCAACAACAACCGTCCCATCGAACCCCTGGTGGTTCCCGCCGGCATCACGCTGACGCCACAGGCCACGACGAGCATCCGACTGAGCTCGAACCTCGAGGCGCAGACACCCGCCATCGACCGGGCAGCCCCCCGCGACTCCCAGGCCCTCGCATCCGTCAGCATGTTCGACTCTCAGGGCAACACCCTCAAGGGCACGGTCGTCTTCACCCGCCAGCAACCGACCTATCTCGATCCGAGCACCAAGAAGAACATCGACCCGACCTCGCTCAACCGGTGGCAGCTTTCCTTCAAGCCTCAGAACATCACCGACTTCCGCGTGATCGATCCGAGCACCAAGCAGGTGGTCGGTGGCGTCGAAGGTTACCAGGGCAAGGTCATCGACGGCACGGGCAATCTGATCTCGGACACCAAGACCTTCACCGACGAGAAGGAGACCGCAGATCTCCGGATCGTCATCGGTTACGTCGAGTTCGGACCGAACGGTGTTCTCACCGCATTCCGCGACGCGGTCAAGGGCCCGGTTCAGGACCCGAACGATCCCAATAACCCGGTCGCGACGATCGATGGCATCGTGCCCAAGCCCGTGATTGGCAATAACCCCCTGACCTCGCTGCCCACGTTCAAGCTTGCGCCCTCGACCAGCGCGAATCCGCTGACGATCCAGCTCGAGGTCGGAACCCCCGGACGGACGGACGGCCTCACGCAATACACCGATCCGAGTACCAATCCCTCCAAGAAGTTTTATAACCACACGGCCGTCATGGTCGACCAGAACGGCTATGGATCCGGAAACCTTTCAGGTGTCTCCCTCGATGCCTCGGGTTCGCTCATGGGCGTGTTCACCAACGGCCGCAGCCGCGTACTCGGTCAGGTGGCCGTCTCCACCTTCACCAACCCGAGCGGTCTGTCGGTGAATGGCGACAACGTGTTCGCGACCACCGCGAACTCGGGAGAACCCCAGGTCGGTACGCCGGCGTCCGGTTCTCGCGGGATGATCGCCCCGGGTACGCTCGAGAACTCGAACGTGGACCTGGCCCAGTCATTCTCGGATCTCATCGTCGCCCAGCGCAGCCTGCAGTCCAACTCGAAGGTGATCACGACCTCCGACGAGGTCCTGCAGGAACTCATGTCCCTGAAGCGGTAACGTCATCCGCGGGGTGAGAGGATTCGATGGACATCGGCTCCCCGGGCGCCGGCGCCCCTCCTCCTCCCCGTCCAGGCCCTCGTGGTCCGGACGTTCGAGGGCCTTCGCCCTCCTACGGAGCAGCCACGGGGCCATCCTCGACCCCGGTACAGGTCGGGACCGCCGCTTCTGCGGGCGGTCCTGCCTCCGTCCAGGCCCTCCTCGATTCGGTGGGCTTACCCTCGACCCCCCTCCGCGAGGCGATCGTCACGCTCCTGCGAGACGCGGAACTCCCCCTGGACCGCGCATGGATCGGACAAACCGAGCGTCTGGCGCGAAAGCTCGATCTCGCGAAATCGGCCGATCTACGGGCCCTGGTGGACCTACTCGAGCGAAAGCTCCCCGTCACGGCCGAGACCGTTCGAGACAACCGGCACCTGCTCGGTCGCGAATTCGAATGGGCAAAGCGGTGGGGGCAAACGGCTTCACCCCTCGATCCGGACCTCCCGGACGAAACGGTGGCACGCTGGCTGGAGTCGGCTCTACCGGTGGAGGCCCGTCTCGCTGCGAGCGAGGAGAAGCCGTTCGAAGCCTCACCCGGTGACGAGTCCCGGACAGGCTCGGCCGAAGAGCGCTCGGCCCGGCTGGCAGCCGGATTGCGTGGTCTTGCTGAACCGCCCGAGCTCGATGTGCCGTGGTCCTCGGAGGATGGGTGCGCCGGATGGGTCCGT
>JBEIFE010000455.1:0-2243 GCA_040382575.1 Candidatus Sericytochromatia bacterium | reverse complement strand
TGCTGAAGGCATGGTTGCTGGTGAGGTCGAAGCGCTTGTGATAGCGCGTTCCCATCCAGTTCAGGACGACAAGCAGGGTCATGATGCCCAGGAACTGGATCAGGTACTGGCCACCCGACTGGGTGCGCTGGTTCCCGAAGAACGCCCCGAGCTCGCGGCGGTTCTGATAGATGCTCAGAAGCGCGAACAGGCCCATGAAGCCGAAGCCCGCATAACCGGTATAGGTGATGACCGGGGTCGGGACCTTGGGGAAGAACTGCATCCCGACCTTGGCGCCGAGCAACAGGGTCGCGAGCGCCCCGGTGCCGAGCACGGCGAGGTCGAGCGTGCGGGTGTCGCTGGAAGATTGAACGGACGTGGTCATGACTACCTCCAGCGCGAGACGTTGATCGAGCGAACCGTCAGGTACAGACAGGTTCCGATGAACGTGACATAGAACAGCAGATCCGAGGTATCGATGATGCCGCGGCTGAGGCTGTCCTGGTGCGAGATGACCGACAGGTACTCGAGCACGCCACTGGCCTGCTGGCCGACGATGCTGCTGGCCGAGGGCAGCAGCCAGATGACGAGGCTGATGGCGAAGGTGGCGATCGCCGCGACGGCGACGTTCGCCGTGAGGCTCGAGGCGAGCACACCCACCGCCATGAACGAGGCCCCCAGGAAAAAGGTTCCGAGGTAGCCGCTCATCATCGGATACCAGTCCGGATTGGCCTTGACGAGCACGAACGTGAGCGGGAAGACCAGTGTCAGAACCATCAGGAACACCAGGTAGCCGAGGGCTCCCAGGTACTTCCCGAGGACGATCTGGACATCCGTGACGGGGCGCGTCATGAGCATCTCGAAAGTCGAGCGGGAGCGCTCGTCCGCGATGAGGCGCATTGTGAGGGCCGGGGTGATCAGCAGGAACACGACGGCCAGGTTCTGGAAGAGGGGACGCATGTCCGCCTGGCGGGTCGCGAAGAGGATGAGCGAGAACAGGTAACCGGCGACGAGCATGAACAGGGCCGCGATGACGTAAGCCAGCGGCGAGGCGAAGTAGGCCCTGAGTTCCCGTCCGGCGATGGCAAGCAATTTACCCATGGGTGAGGACGACCTCCGGAGCTGGATCCTCGCTGGAGGATCCGGCCGATTGAGACGTGACGTTGATGAAGACTTCCTCGAGCGAGAGCCGGGAGCTCGAGAGCTCCAGGAGCCCCCACTGGCGTCCGACGATCTCGGCAGCGAGTCGCTCGCGCAGATCGACGTCCTTGGACGTCTCGAGCTGGACCGTCAGGAAGCCAGCCGGATCGGCGGCCACCTCGGCCTTGAGAACCCCGTGCAGGTTCGATAGCGTGGCCTGCACGTCGTGCTGAGGGCCTCGCACGATCGCCTTCAGGACGTTGCGACCGCGGGCCTTGGCCTCGAGTTGGTCGGGCGTGTCCTCGGCGACGACGGTCCCCCGGTTGATGATCAGGATACGCGAGCAGGTCTTCTGGACCTCCTGGAGGATATGCGTCGAGAGGATGACGGTGCGCTCTTTTGCGAGACCCTGGATGAGGGCCCGGATCTGGATGATCTGATTGGGGTCCAGGCCGTTGGTCGGCTCGTCGAGCACGAGCACGTTCGGCTTGTGGATGATGGCCTGAGCCAACCCCACGCGCTGCTGGAAGCCCTTGGATAGGGTCCGGATCTCCTTGGTACGCTTCTCGGACAGGAAGCAGGACTCGATGACCTCATCCACGGCAAGGCGAAGCGCGGAGCCCGTCAGGCCATTGATGCGACCGACGAAACGCAGGTACTCGAGTACGCTCATGTCCGGATAGACCGGGGGGTTCTCGGGCAGGTAGCCGATGTGGCTCTTCGCCGCGATGGGATCGGTGGCCATGTCGACTTCACCGATCCGGACCGACCCGGTGGTCGGCATCAGGAAACCGGTGATCATCTTCATGGTGGTGGTCTTCCCGGCCCCGTTGGGCCCCAGGAAGCCGAGGATCTCGCCGCGTTCGACGCGGAACGAGACATCCTTCACGACCTCGCGGTCGCCGTACCGCTTGGTCAGATTATCGACAACGATCATGTCGCAGGAAACCTCCGTGCGGTTCCTCGACGTGCCCCATCCACCCGTGGATGGGTTCACGTTCCGTAGCTGGGACGAGCCATCCAGCGCTCGCCCGATTAAGGCGAGGTCAAGATGGGCAGCGCGATCCTACCATGGGGAAACGCGCATGGCCACGAGAGCGACAACCAACCGGATGGTGCAAAAG
>JBEIFE010000454.1:0-2265 GCA_040382575.1 Candidatus Sericytochromatia bacterium | reverse complement strand
GTTCGTCCGCCTCGCGCGCGCTCCAGTCGCGACCCGAGAGCCGCGAGACGAGGTGAATCGCCTCCTCGGCCTCGAAGCGCAGGTCCGAGATCCCGATTTCCACCAGTTGCCGCCTGACCCGCAGCATCGGCAAGGGCAGATCGGGGTCGTGGCGGCTGACCAGGATCAGCTGGAAGGTTTCCGGCAGGTAGGCGACCAGCATCGCCACGACGTCGCGAATGCCGGGGTTGTCCTGCACGGCGTGGAAGTCGTCCAGCACCCAGATGAAGGGTTCGTCTTCGTGATAGGCCAGTTCCTCGACGAGCCCGTCCACCAGGGGACGCCAGGTTCGTTCGTCTCCGTCGAGCGTGGCCAGACGCTCGAGCGAGCGCGGCAGCACGCCGCCACCGAGGGCCCGGTCGAGGCTGCCGACCATGTATTTCATGAAGCCCGGGATGTCCGCATCCCAGGCCTCGAGGGCCACCCAGGCATGGCGGATGCCGCTGTGGTGAACGTACGAGGCCACGGTCGTGCTCTTCCCGTAGCCCGGTCCGGCGCTGACCAGCGTCAGGCGGACGGCCGGTTCGATCCCGCGTGAGAGCTTCGCGAGGGCAGCCGGACGCGGCACGAACTCCTCGGGGAGCACGGGCACCTGGATCTTGCGGCGGATGAGCGCGGGACCGGGGGTCTGCATGCAGGCAACCTACGGGGGGGGCTGGTCCCCTTGTACCCGCGTATCCGCGCCCCATCCCGCCGGGCGACCCCGAATCGTGCCTCGCCCGCTCACCACGCCGTTCGTGCGCCCCGCCATGGCCGGGCCTCGAGGGCAGGTGCAGAGTCGGGGGTGTCGTTCCCCCCGGACCTCCCGCGCCGGGAGCGTCCTGACCCGCGAGGTAAGGTCATGCGTAGCGTCAAGAAGTGGGAGCCCCTGGGTGAGCTCGAGGCGATGCGGACCCAGGTGGACCGGATGGTCGACCAGCTTTTCGGTCGCTTCGGCCGCACATGGCCCGGTTTCGGTCCCCGGGGCTTGTTTCTTCCTCCGACGGAGGTCTACGAGACGGATACCGACGTCGTCGTGAAGATCGAGCTGCCGGGTCTCGATCCGAAGGACGTCACGGTCGAGATCTCGGAGGACTGTGTCCAGATCTCGGGTGAGCAGAAGCTCGCCAAGGACATCCACGACGACAGCTACTTTCAGTCCGAGCGACACTACGGTACCTTCGAGCGCCAGATTCCGTTGCCGAACCTCATCAAGGACCAGGAGGCCAAGGCCACCTTCAAGCACGGCATGCTGACCATCCAGGCCCCCCTGGCCCAGGTGGTGCGCAAGCCCAAGGCCCACAAGGTTGCCATCCTGTCCGAGTGAGCTTCGCTGGGCGGGCCGGGCATTCCCGGTCCGCCCCCACTGGAAATGCGCCGCCGGACCTGCTAAATTGGCAAGGCTTGGAGGCGTGGCCGAGCGGTTTAAGGCTCTTGTCTTGAAAACAAGCGTGGTGAAAGCCACCGTGAGTTCGAATCTCACCGCCTCCGCTCACTGCGACGGGTCACATGGGGCGCTCTGCGGCTTACGTCGTCGCGAACGTGGCTCACGACCTTCCAGTACGCTTCACCCCGTCCGCTGCGGGCGCGCTCGCAGATCGCCTCCGTGTGACCCGTCGCTCCTTTTGTCGCGGCCGGCTTGCTCGGGCCTCACGGCCCTTGCTTGCCGGCCGCGCATTCCTTTGATCAGGCCTCACGGCCCTCGCTTGCCGGTTGCGCATTCCTAATCCGTCATGGGAGGCTGCTGTCCAGCACAGGCTGGGTGGCCTTTGCGTGTAAGTGCCTATTACATCAATTTTACATTGTTTATATATGTTATAATATAGTCATTGACAATGACCATCCTAGCAACCGCCGAGACCTCGGAGCCAAGCGAATCCTGTCGGCCCTGGGTCAGCAACTCGCCATCGCGATCACGGGTAACCCGGGTATCCGCTTCATCCGAGTGGAGACGCGGGAGCTCCAGATCAAGCAACGAACCCCCGACATGGAGTTGCACCTCGAACATCCGGATATCGGACAGGTCATCGCGATCGTCGAGATCCAGGGCCAAGCGGATGCCGAGTTTGCCCGGCGCCTGGCAGCCCTGACGACCTGGCTGGCCCATGACCGCGGATGTCCCGTCATCCCGGTCGTCATTCACCTGGGACAGCCAAGGGATCGATGCTCCACCCATTTCTTGTACGAGCTGGCAGGCGCCCGCATCGAGGTGCGCCCCGTCGAGATCGTCCTGGCCGAGCAGGACGC
>JBEIFE010000453.1:0-2268 GCA_040382575.1 Candidatus Sericytochromatia bacterium | reverse complement strand
CGGTCCGGTGGTCGTCGGGTGGTACCACACGCACCCGGGTCACGGGGTGTTCTATTCGGAGCCGGACCAGGAAACCCACCGCGAACGCTTCAGCTGGCCTTTTCAGGTCGGACTCGTGATCGACCCCGAGCAGGAACGCGCAGGGTTCTTCACCTGGGCAACCTGGCAGCGAGATGTGCAGGGCGACTGGATGGGACAGACGCTGTCCCCCACCCGGCTGGCTCAGGTGAAAGGCGCCTTTCACCCGTGGAAGCGTGGGGCGCCGAAACCCGCCAAGCGGCCCCTCCCGCTCCCGGTCGCCGAGCGCGTCCTGGCGAGCAGTCTCGTCGGTGCAGGGGGCATGGCCCTGGCGATCGCCCTCACGGCGTCCTTGCGGGCGCCTGCGATCGCAGAGCCCGATCACGCCCCCCTGAAGATGGAGACAAGAGCAGGAGAACCGGCTGCATTCTTCGTGCGGCTCGAGCCGCAGGACCGGTACGCAAGTCTCGATTCGGACACCAGCCGTCCCGGCCTGCTCGGTATCGAGCTGGAGGCACTCCCTCCATACCGGAAGGGGAACCAGCTTCCGGACGGGCAGATAGCTCTGGAACACCACACCGGGGAAGTTCATCTCGTGGTACCTTTCGAGGTCGTTCGCCGGCATCAGGGAAAGGGAGAGGCCCAGATCTTGTTGTGGCTGGGTCCGGATGCCCGGCAAGCCGATCGTGCCCTCAAAATTCCCGGCATCGTCCAGACCGGGCCGGAACCGGAGGACCGGTATCGCCGCACGGATACCGGCTGGTATTCCGTGGCGAAGGGGGAAAAGCTCGCCAGGTGGAATGTTCCGGATCCCGGACTTTATCAGGAAATCCTCGAGGACGAGCGTGGCCGGCTGCTGGCGGGTCGCCGCTGGGAAGTGATGCCATGAACCAGGACTGGCACTGGTTTCAAGGTCCGTCAGGCCGGCTCGTCATGGTGCAATGTCGCTCGGACGCCTCGGTCGGGTCGGCCTGGAAGCTGCTTCCTCTGAGCCGGACACGACCGGATATCTACCTGGCCGTGGCCGTCACCGGGGTCCTGTCCGCGCCCTCCCCGGAACGGACCGTAGAGGATGGGGCCTGGACCCTGGAAGCGACGGACCCCATGATCCTGAGATCCCCGGATGGTGGCCTGCATCGCGAAATCGTACCCGCATCCGCAAAGGGCCTGATGGCCAGTCGCGTCACCCGGATGAGCAGCGCGGTGGGGGTGGCCCTCGCCTTGCTGGCGTGGTTCGGTCCCACCTGGATCCGTCCCTTGCTCGATCGCCCGGTCCCGCTACACGAACGCCTCTCAGAGGGACGTATCATGCTGGATAGAAATCCGTCGCGAGAGGATAGAGCGGTCTGGATGCGTGGTCCGGAGAGATGGATACGGCAGCCCATCGAGGCCGATCCGATCACCGGCAAGATCGACAATCCGTCCCACAAGGAAGCGAAGAAGCGCGCCAGGCACATCCGGGAAACCGATCGGGAGAACAACTGATGCGAGAACCCAGACGTCAGGTCATCAAGAAAATCGATGGAAAGCCGGTGGTGCGCCGCACACCAGGCACCTCCCCCGGTGCCCATGCGTCCGGGTTTCCCACCGCTCCACCCCCCGTTTCGCCCCCCCAACCCTTGCTGGCCGCCAGTCTCGATCAGGCGAACCGGACCCTGGAACTCCGCCAGGAGCGCATCCGGGAACTCGAGAGCAAGGTAGCCGAACAGGCCTCGGAACTGGCAACTCTGAACCTCGAACTGGCCTCCGCACGGGCCACGGTGACGCGCCTGGAACAGGAGAAGGGCAACCCCGTCACCGCCCCTGCCGGAGATCCGCTGCTCACCGAGCGACTGCACGACCTTGAAAAACAGGTCTCGGACTACCAGCAAGCTCTCGAGCAGCGCACGGCCGAGAACCGGGTCTTACAGAGCCGTGTCTACGAACTGGAATCCAGCCGCAAGAGCCAGCAGTTGCAGGCCGGCGTCGACGTCGGTGGCGGCCTGCGTGATCTGTAGGAGGTCCTCATGAGCTTCGAAGGTGTGGCCGTCGTCGCTGCAGCCCCCCTCGTGGTCCCTGTCGCGGGCACCATGGTCGCTGTGGCCGGAGTGGCCCTGGCGGCCACGGCAGCCGTGGCCGTCGCTGCCGCGGTCATCCCGGTGGCCGTCCGGGGAGCAGTCGCCGGAACCGAGCTGGCCATCCAGACGGGCTCGGCGCTGGCAAAGGCCGTTGACACGGCCATCACGGACGAGATCGCCCGCCAGCACCAGG
>JBEIFE010000452.1:0-2274 GCA_040382575.1 Candidatus Sericytochromatia bacterium | reverse complement strand
GCAAGGTTCTTCGACCCGACAGTCGGAACCGTCCGGATCGATGGCCAGAATCTGCGCGACCTGACCCATGCGAGCCTGCATGCGGCGATCGGCTACGTGACCCAGGACCCTTTCCTGTTCCACACGACGATCCGCGAGAACCTTCGCTATGCCCGGCCAGAGGCCTCGGACGAGGAGCTGATCGAGGCCTGCCGGAAAGCGGCCCTCCACGAGGCCATCCAGGCCCTCCCCGAGGGGTACGACACCGTCGTCGGGGAACGCGGCTACCGGATGAGCGGGGGCGAAAAGCAGCGCCTCGCCCTGGCCCGTGTCATCCTGAAGTCACCACGGATCCTGGTCCTCGACGAGGCGACGAGTTCGCTGGATTCACGGTCCGAGGCGATCGTCCAGGAGGCACTTGCCGGAGTGATGACGGATCGCACGACCCTGGCGATCGCCCACCGTCTCTCGACCATCGTCCATGCGGACCGCATCCTGGTCCTCGAACACGGCAACCTCGTCGAGCAAGGCACCCATGTCGAGTTACTCGAACAGCAGGGGCTCTACGCAAGACTCTTCGCGCAGCAACTCACGGAGGCCGCCATACCGGCTTGAGGGGGGCGAGTGTCCGCGATTCAGGTCTCGGCGCCACCCGCAGAGGCCAGATGGCTGGCGTGCACGCGAATCGTTTGCCAGATGCGCTCTGTCACCTCGTCGGGAGTCCCGGAGGCCTCGATCCGTATCATTCCCGGATCATCCATCCTGGCATACTGCCCGGCAACCCGCCGCAGAAAGTCCTCGTTCTCGTAGCCGACGTTTGCCCCATCGGGCCGACCGGCCCGGATGCGTTCCAGGGCAACCTCGACGGGGGCCTCGAACAGCAGGGTGAGATCCGGCAGCGGGAAACGCGGGAAATTCAGCGCCCGCACGTGGGCGGGATCGAGACCGAGTGCTCCCTGGTAGGCGATGCTGGAATGCACGTAACGGTCGACCAGCACGATGTGGCCCGCGGCCAGGGCCGGTCCCACGAGCGACTCGATATGGTCGGCCCGGTCCCTGAGGTACAGGTCCAGCTCTTCCTCGCGCGTGAGGCCTGCCCGGCCTTCGCGGGCCACGCGCCGGGCCTCGCGTCCCCACGGACCATCGGTCGGTTCACGCGAGCAGACCGGATCCCACCCCGCAGCGACCAGTCGCTGCGCGAGCCGCTGCACCTGGGTGGACTTTCCGAGGCCGTCTAGACCTTCGAAGGTGATGAAAAAACCGCGATCTGGATCGTGCATGCCACCAGTCTAGCCTGGAAGAAGAGGAGCGGCGACCCCTCGCGGACGATACAATGGATGGATGGCCCCGGAGGGAGTTCCCGATGCGTATACCTGTTCACATCGCCACGGCTTTCGGCCTCGAAGGGCTCGTGGCCGATGAGCTACGCCAGCTGCATGTCGAGCCCTTCACCGTCTCGAACGGTCGCATCGACCTCGAGACGGACTGGACCGGTGTGGCTCGTCTGCACGTCCACCTCCGGATGGCGGAACGGATCTGGATCCCGCTTGCCACGTTCAAGGCCACGGACTTCGATGCCCTGTTCGAGGGGACCCGGGCGATCGCCTGGGAGAACTGGCTCGCGCGCGATGCCCGCATGCACGTCGAAGGCAAGAGCCAGCGATCCCGCCTCACGAGCGTGCCCGCCTGCCAGGCGATCGTCAAGAAGGCCGTGATCGAGGCCATGCGGCGGAATCACCGGATCGAACGATTTCCCGAGACAGGGGCGCGTCACCGGATTCTCGTGAGCCTGGTCAACGACATGGCGACGATCAGTCTCGATGCGACGGGCGATGGCCTTCACAAGCGGGGTTATCGCCCGTATACAGGTCCCGCGCCGCTGCGCGAGACGCTGGCGGCGGCGATGGTGACGATCAGCCGCTGGGATCCCGATCGCATCCTGCTCGACCCTTGCTGCGGCTCGGGAACCCTCCTCGTGGAGGCCGCCTGGATCGCTCAGCAGCGAGCCCCTGGCCTGATGCGAGCCTTCGATGCGGAAGCCTGGCCCCTGGCGGATCGGAGCGCCTGGCGCCACGTGCGTGAGGAAGCCCGTGCAGCGGTGAGGACCGATGTCGAGTTCCGGGGCATGTTCGGGCAGGACCGGGATGCCCAGATCCTTGTTCAGGCGCGCGAGCATCTGAAACTCGCGGGCCTGGATGGCCTCGTACACGTCCAGCGTCAGTCATTCGAAGAGTGGCGCACGAAGCGCGCCTACGGCGTCATCCTGACGAATCCGCCCTATGGCGAACGGATCGG
>JBEIFE010000451.1:0-2276 GCA_040382575.1 Candidatus Sericytochromatia bacterium | reverse complement strand
GAATTCGGTCTCGTGAAAAACGAGAACCCGCTCCAGGGTGCCTTCATCGTCGAAGAGTTGACGGATCTCGTCGAAGAGGCCGTTCTTGCTGAATTCCGGCGACTTTCCGACCGCGGCGGAGTGGTCGGAGCGATGGAAACCATGTACCAGCGTGGCAAGATCCAGGAAGAATCGCTCCATTACGAGCATCTGAAACATTCGGGTGAACTGCCGGTCGTCGGAGTGAATACCTTCCTCAATCCGAAGCCGGTCGAGTACGGAGACACGCTCGAACTCATCCGCTCCACTGACGAGGAGAAATACCAGCAGATTGCCAACCTCCGGGCCTTCCACGAGCGTCATGAAGCCCGCTCCGCGGAGGCTCTTGAACGCTTGCAGCACGCAGCCCGGACGGGTGGGAACTGTTTTGCCGAACTCATGGAAACCGTCAAGGTCGCCTCTCTCGGTCAGATCACGCAGGCCCTTTATGCCGTGGGAGGGCAGTACCGCCGCTCCACCTGAGCACGCCTCTCCGGCTGATGAAGATTTGGAAGGTATCTAACACGTCTTTAACTCAGTCTCGGGACTCCCTCGACTACAAATGAGGTGGAAGCTGGCAAAAGTCGCCTGGAGAGACCATCATGGACATTCGCCCGTCGGATCCAACCTTCACCGCCACGGCAGTCACGCCCCCTGCATCGGTCCCGGTCCTGCTCGGACCAACCGCTGTTGATGAGGGGCGTTCCCCCGAACTCATCAAAGACCAGAAAGTAGTCGGGACCATCGGTGCGACTTCCCGCTACGAACTGGTCGCGGGAGCTCCCCCCATCGACGCCAAGGTTGCTCTGGCGGGTGACCCCCTGGCGGGTATTCCGGGTATCCTGCCTGCTTCCCCCTCACGCGAGACACCCGTCATCAGCCAGATGGGCGCTACAGACGCTCTGCCACGTCTTTCAACGGGGCTCAAGGCCTCTGATTTTCCGAAGAGCAGTTCGATCGCGGGCAGTTCTTACGGGGGGGCCGAAGCAGCGGGGAGTGGTCCTTCCGGTTCCGTATCAGGTTCCCTGGCCAGCAAGATCCAGAAGATGCGCAAGGGGAACCGTGCGCGCAAGGGCCGCGGCAGGTCCACCCATCCTCCCATCGAGGGGAGCAAGATGGATGCCCTGGAGGCAAAGTTCGGCCCCTGGCAAGGCCGCGGGAAAAATGTCGATCCCCGCACCGGTACAGGTCCTCAGGGCAACAAGTTCCTGAATGGCGCCTATGACGCCCTCTCGAAGGGGGACTATCAGACAGCCGGATCCCTTTACGAAAAGGCCAAGAAGACCGGGTCGCCCATCATGCTCGACCTTGACGGGAACGGGCGCCTGGGGACCACGGGAGTCTCGACGGCGAAAGACAGGGTCGATGGCCAGATGGGCAGCACCGTCCAGTTCGATCTTGACGGAGATGGCCGCAAAGAATCCATCGAGTGGATGAAGGGCGGCGACGGCATGCTCGTCGACGACCGCGACGGTGGCGCCACGGCCGCGATGAATGGACACGGTGAAATCGACGGGAAGCGACTGTTCGGAGACGAGGGTGGCAAGTATGGCAACGGTTATGACAAACTCCGGCAGCTGGATCGGGACGGGGACGGCAAGATCGCGGGCGCCGAACTCGAGGGACTGAAGGTCTGGATCGACAACGGAGACGCCCGTGTCGGCGGGGGTGAACTGAAAAGCCTCGCTGACCTCGGCGTCACGGAAATCTCTGTCCAGATGAAACTCGAGACGAACGAGCGTGGTGAAGACCTGATGCGCTCGTCGTTCACCCAGAATGGCCAGACCCGGGTGTCCGAGGATGTCTGGTTCGCCATGCAATAGATCCTGGCTGATAAAGATTTGGAAACCTTCTAACACGTCTTTAACTCAGAAAGAGCTTTGCCTCGTCTACAAGAGTTGATGTAGCTGGCAAAAGTCGCACGGGGAGCCCATCATGGACATTCGCCCATCCGATTCAGTCTTCACGGCCTCGGCCGTCACGCCCCCAGCATCGGTCCCGGTCCTGCTCGGACCGACAGGTGTTGAAGAGGGGCGTTCGCCCGAGCTCGTCAAGGACCAGAAGGAGGTCGGTACCGTCGGCGCAACTTCCAGCTATGACCTCGTGGCAGACGCTCCGCTCATCGATGCTCCTGCCACGCTCACGGGTGGAACGGTGACGGGGGATCCGCTCGCGGGTATTCCGGGAATCTTGCCTGCCAGTGGTACGCGTGAAGTCCCCGTCATCAGCCAGATGCCGGGCGCGGACGCCCTGCCTCG
>JBEIFE010000450.1:0-2288 GCA_040382575.1 Candidatus Sericytochromatia bacterium | reverse complement strand
GCGAGGTCAGATCCAACCAGGCCCGAAAGACTTTCGACCCGTGGCCCGGTGTCGAGCGACTCCAGGACCCCGAACCCGATACCGTCCACGCAGCCTCCAGCACCTTGCATCTCGCCGTCGCCCGTCCCATTCTCCGCCTCGGCTTCAAGGACCGCGCCCCCGGCGTCACGGGGGATGCCTTGCACATGCGTCACCTCATTTCCGGAATCGCTCTGGAGCTCGCCCTGGGCAAGTCTTCTGACCTGTATCGTCGCCTCGATGAATCGGGCCTCATCGACGCCTCCTTTTCCTATGACCATGAGGCCGAGCCCGGTTACGCCTACACCATGCTGGGAGGCGAAACCGACGACCCCGAACGCCTGGCCTCGGCCCTCGTCGAGGGTTTCCGTCAAGTTTCCGAGCAGGGCTTCGAAGAGGCCGCTTTCGAGCGTGTCCGTCGCAAGCGCCTCGGAGAGTTTCTCCGTCTTTTCAACTCTCCCGAGTCACTCACCTACGAGTTCACCACCTCGTATCTGGCGGGAATCGACCTCTACGGCATCCCTGCTTTGCTCGATCGCGTGACACGGACAGACGTCATCGCTCGCGCTCGGGACCTGTTCGACCCGGTCCGGATGTCGAAGGTCGTCATCCTGCCCAACCAGGAAAGCTGATCCGGAGCCCCCATGCATCGCCAGCATGTGCTCGAGGACGGCAGAAGCATCATCATCCGCCGCGCCAGCGTGGGGGACAGTCAGGCCATCTCCGACCTGTACGATTCCCTCTATCAGGGCCAGTACACGCTCGACATCATCAACCGGGACGAACTACGCGAATCGGCCCTGTCGGATCAGGACTTCGTCTGGCTGGTCAATGACTTCGAGGGCCGGATCATCGGGTCCGTTGTCTTCGAGGTCGACCGCGCCCACCGAAACGGCAAGGTCTTTGCGGCCGTGGTGCATACCGAGTTTCGCCGTCACGATCTGATGTACCAGACCATCTCGCTTGGCCTCGAGATGCTCATGCACCGCGATCGCACCATCGATGTCCTGTACGCCACCACCCGCACCGCCTCCATCGGTCCGAGCAAGCTGCTCAAGAAGCTGGGCTTCGTCAGTCTCGGCATCTTTCCCAACGTCCACCGTCTGGCCGACTACGAGACCCACGGCCTGAACGCCATCTTCCATCCGGACGCCTTCGCCAACCGCCGGCGCCTCCCGCGCCTCATCCCCGAGGTCGAAGGCTTCTACCGCATCATCCGACAGACCTTCCACCTCGAACCGGCCGAGATCGTTCCCTCCCGCGAGGCTCCGCGGCTCAAGATCCAGCGTGGCTCTGTCGCTGCCACCGAACATGCACAGGCACGGGCCAACGGTCGATTGTTATTCGACTTTTTCCCTTTTCACGTCCCCAACTTCCTCTTCCAGACCGATGATCGACGCATCCAGACCTTCGTGAATTACGAGGGGAAGGACGGGCACGGCGTCATCGTCGGGCTCGTCTGCCCCCCGGATGAACTGCGGGTCACCCTCGGTGCCATCTTCGACACGGCCCGACGTACCGGTGTCGAGTACCTCGAGACCCTGGTCGACTCCTACGAGCCTGATCATCAGCGGGCAGCCCTCCAGGCCGGTTTTCTTCCTTGCGGGTATTTCCCGTGTGTCGAGGAACGCGATGGCGAGCGCCGAGATTACCTGGTTTTCGCCCGCACGACGCTCCCGCTCAACTTCTCGAACGTCCAGATGACGCCCCGCGATCGCCAGTTCCTCGATGTCTATCTCCAGAACACCGAGTACCGTAACCTCGTGGTCAAGATGCACTTCACGGGGCCACTTGACGATGGAGTCGTCTGATTCATGACGGCTCGCCGTTTGCCCGAATATCCGCTTTCACCCGTCGAGACACTCGATCGCGAGCAGCTTGCCTCTCTGCGCGTCCGCAAGTTACGCGATCTCCTCGCGATCGCGCGTTCCGGTTCGCCATACTACGCCGACCGACTGGCTCACCTCGATCTGGCGAAGCTGGAGTCGCCCCGCGGCCTGCCTGTCCTGGATAGAAATGCTCTGAAAGCCCATGTTCCCCCGAACGGTTCTGACCTGCTCACCGGCCCGCTCGAGACTGCATACGTCTTCCGCAGTGGCGGTACCACCGGATCTCCCAAGTTTTCTGCCTTCAGTCGCGACGAGTTCCGGCGCATCGTTCCCATCTTCCAGCGAACTTACGGCGCGGCTGGCCTGCATCCCTCCGACCATGTCGCCAATCTGTTCGTATCAGGCAGCCTGTATGCCTCGTTCGTGTTCGTCAACCGCATG
>JBEIFE010000449.1:0-2289 GCA_040382575.1 Candidatus Sericytochromatia bacterium | reverse complement strand
GGCCCTCGCGCGAGCCGGGGTGGATCGCGTGACGATCGTGGCCCGGTCTCCGGATCGGATCCGGTCCTGGCTGGATGAACGGGCCGCCCCGCACCTGCATCCGACCCGGCTCGCATGCCTGCCCTGGTCCGATCTCGAGGGCGTGCTACCCGATGCCGGCTGGCTCGTGCAGGCCACGACCGTCGGCATGCACCCGTACGGGTCGGACAGTCCCCTCACCGACTCGCAGATCGCCTGCTTCCCCGACACCTGCGTCGTGCATGATCTGGTGTACCGGCCCGATCCCACCCGGCTCGTCGAGAGGTCCCGTGCGCGCGGGATCGAGGCCCACACGGGAGGCCGGATGCTGGCTTTCCAGGCCCGGGAGGCCTTCCGCGCCTGGACCGGACTCGAGGTGCCTGATCCGGTATGGCTCGAGGCCCTGCGGATCCAGGCCTGCCGGGTGATATGATAGATCACCTCTCGCCGTCCCCCGGAAACGAGCGTCTTTCTTGGACATCCTGACCCTCGACTATCCTGCCGCCCTCGAGCACCCTGGCCAGGGGCCCGCAGTCGTCGCGATCGGCATGTTCGACGGACTGCACCGGGGTCACCAGGGCGTCATCCGGGCGGCCCGGGAACGCTCAGCCGAGCTCGGAGTGCCCTGCACGGTCTTCACCTTCGTCGGCCATCCGCGCGCCATCCTGCGCCCCGAGGATCCCCCCTCGTTGCTCACGCCCTGGGACGAGAAGGTTGCCGTGCTCGAGCGTGAACGGATCGACCGGCTGGTGGGGGCGCACTTCACGCGAGACTTCTCGCAGATCTCCGCCGAGGCTTTCATCGAGCGGATCCTGCGGGGGCATCTCTCCGCTCGCGAGGTCGTCGTGGGCTACAACTTCGCATTCGGGCGTGCCCAGGCCGGTTCCGTCGAGATGCTGCGCGAGGCGGGGTCTGTCCTTGGATTCGGCGTGACGGTCTTGCCTCCCGTCGAATATGCCGGAGCTCCCGTCTCGAGCACGCGCATCCGCAACCTGCTCGGGGAAGGGCAGGTCGAGGCCGTCTCCGAGCTGCTCGATCGCCCCTACACGCTCGCCGGCACCGTCGTGACCGGTGACCAGCGCGGGCGTCTGCTGGGCTTTCCGACGGCCAATCTCGATGTCGAGAGCGTCAAGCAACTGCCGGCCTTCGGCGTGTATGCGGGTCGCGCGCGCTGGCGCGAGCATGTCTGGCCCACGGTCATCAACCTGGGGGTCCGTCCGACCTTCGGCGTGCCGTCGCTCCGCGTCGAGGCGCACCTGCTCGACTTCGAGGGTGACCTGTATGGCGAGCACATGACGCTCGAGCTCGAGCACCGGCTGCGCCCCGAGCAGGCCTTCCCGGGTGTCGATGCGCTCGTCGCCCAGATCCGTCGCGATGCCGACGAGGCCCGCGCGCGGCTCGGGCTCGCCCTGTCGGGAGAGACGGTATGACGACCCTGCGCCTTGGCACGCGCGGGAGCGCCCTGGCCCTCTGGCAGGCCCGCTGGGTCGAGCAGGCCCTGAAGGCGGCCCATCCGGACCTCGCGGTCGAGATCGTCGTCCTGAAGACCGAGGGCGATCGCCGGCAGGATGTGTCGCTCGCAAGCTTCGGCGGCTCCGGGGTCTTCGTGGCCGAGCTCGAGCGTGCCCTCGTCGCGGGCGAGATCGACCTCGCGGTGCACTCGAGCAAGGACATGCCCGGTCGTCTGGCCGAGGGCACCCGGATCGCGGCCTTCATGCCCCGTGAAGATGCCCACGATGTGCTCATCTCGACCCGTCATGCGCGGCTGGCCGACCTGCCCGAAGATGCCCGCATCGGCACGGGGAGTGTCCGGCGCGTGGCCCAGCTGCGTCACCACCACCCCGGTTGGCGCTTCGAGGATCTGCGTGGCAACCTCGACACGCGCCTCGCCAAGCTCGACAGCCAGGGCTTCGATGCCATCGTGCTCGCGGCCGCCGGACTCGTGCGGCTCGGCTGGGGCGATCGCATCACGGAGCGCCTGCCGGCCGTGCTCTGCCTGCCTGCCGTGGGCCAGGGAGCCGTGGCCGTCCAGGTGCGCGCGGCGGATGCCGCGGTCCAGACACTCGTCGCCGCCATCGATCACGCCGAAACCCACGCCTGCGTGACGGCCGAGCGGGCGCTCCTGCAGACCCTGCAGGCCGGCTGTCAGGCTCCCGTGGCGGGTCACTGCCGCCTGGCGGGGGAGTACCTCCAGATGGTCGCCCGGGTCATGAGCCCGGATGGCGTGACCCTGCTCGAGCGGGTCATGGAAGGCCCACCGGCCAAGCCTCG
>JBEIFE010000448.1:0-2298 GCA_040382575.1 Candidatus Sericytochromatia bacterium | reverse complement strand
CGCCCGACGAGCAGCGGGGTCTGGGTATACTCGGGGCCGAGGGCCCGGCTGCGGCGATCGACCTCCTGTCTGGCCTGCGTGAAGGCCCCGGCGAGGTCGTCCGGCCGGTCCAGCAGCCCCTTGATGAGCCAGTAGCTGAACAGCCGGTTGCTGCGATCGCCGTAGGCATTGGCGAACTGGTCACCCCCACTCGCGAGCAGCAGGGTGGTCCGGGCCGGGTCGATGGCCGGGCCGGTGGGGGCGACCTGGATGGGGGCGACGCCCCGGAAAATGAGATCCTTGGGCCCTGTCTTGCCCGAGAAGCACGAATCGAGCACGATGACGATGCGCCCCGCGCGGGTGCCCTCGAGGTCGGCATACAGCTTGTTCAGGCGCAGATCGGGATCTTCGTAGGCCCCTTCCACCAGGTCTGACGGGGCCAGGTAGGTCTCTTTGCCATCCTTGCCCGGCAAGCCGTGGCCCGCGTAGTAGAGGTACACGGTGTCGCCTGCTTGCAAACGGTTCAGCAGGCTCTTGAACCGACCCTTGATCGTCGTTCCCGTGGCCTTGCCGTCCGTGAGCATGGTGAGGTTGGCCTCGGGAACCCCCAGACGGGCCGTCGCCAGGCGCCCGAAGAGGCCGGCGGCCCGGTCGGCGAAAGGCACGGCGGGCGCGGAGTCGTAGCGCGAGATGCCCACCACGAAGGCGTAGCGGTGCGGGTCGGGCGTGGCGCTGGCCTTCACAAGGCGAGGCGCGAGATCGTCCGGTCCGCCGTCGGAATCGGACTTCAGACTGGCGAGCTGAGCCTCGAGGTCGGCCCGGGTGCGCCGGGTGGCCTCCTCGCGCGCCTTCTGGCGCTTGCGTTCGAGCACTTCCTTCTCGAGCCGCGCGACCTCGGGATCCTGGATCGTCACCTGCGGCACGACCCAGTCGCGGTTGTCGGTCGTGGGGTTGGCCGGTGCCAGCACCGTGAGCGTGGGGGTCGGTGCGGTCGCCAGGCCCGTGGCGTCCGTGGCCTCGAGGGCGATCACCTGGTCGTCGACCGTGACCTTCGCGCCCAGGAATCGCAGAGCGCCCTCGCTCGAGACCTCGAACGTGAGCTCCGGGCGGCTGCCGGTCAGACGAGATTTGAGCGATCTGGCCCTGGAGCGGGGCACCTTCATGGCCACGTTTCCCGGGACGCCCAGGTCGGCCATGATCGGGGGGCCCAGGTCGGCCAGGAACACCTCGGCATCGGCGTCATATCGGATGTTCCCGATGACCGGGTCTCCGTAGACCTCGCGCAGGGTGGCCGCCGTGATCGGGGCGAGTTCGTCCGCGGGGAGCCGAATGGGGGCCGAATCGAGGAAAGCCTGGATGCGGTCGTTGAGGGCCGTCACGCGCTGGTTGTGGGCCTTGATGCGTGCCTGGAACTCGAGGGTGCTCTCGAACTCGTCCTTGACGAAGGTCGCGGCAGCGAGTTCGCGGCGTTCGGCCTGCAGGACGGGCGGAATGTCGCGCGCTCGCGCGAGGCGCTCGTCCACGATGCGGGCCTGCGCCTTGCGAAACCGCTCCAGGCGGCTCGTGCGGTCGGTGCCCGACGTGGGGGCAGCCAGGGCTTCGCTGGCAGGGGCTTGCCAGACGAAGATTTGCCTGTCCCCGGTCGTGCCGGTGCGCGAATCGGTGGCCTGCGCCGCCTGGTCGTTGCCAGACGGCTGGACGGTGGTCAGCGAGAGGCCGGCGTATGCAGGCGCGACCTGGCTCAGGACCAGGGCCAGGGTCATCCACCCTGTCAGGTAGTGGTTCGTCATGTGTCTCGTTCCCGTTCGACCCTGCTTGGTTCATGCCCGACCGCGAACGCGTCATAACGTCTTGGTGGTTCGGTGATCAAGATGGGGTCACGTCGGGGTACAAGGAGGCGGTCGCGCCATTCGCCACCGGAGCCGCACCCGTGTCGCTCGAACCACGAACCCTTCATCCACGTTTCCCGATGCTCGCGAGGGCCAGCTTCGCGGGCCTGCTCACCATGTTGGCCGTCCTGGGCGGACGGTCCACGGGCCTGGCCGAGCCAGGATTCCAGGTGGAGCTGGTGGTGGGCGGTGGCCGCGAGGGCCGGGTCCCGGCCGTGCGCCCGGGGGCACGCCTGGAGGTGTCGGCGCGGTCGAACCGCCCGGCCCGCGCGATGCTGTTCGTGCAGGACGCGCAGGGTCAGGTGACGCAACTTGTGCCGTCGGCCCGTGCCGAGGCCCTGGTGCTGCCCGAGGGCCGCATGGTGCCTCTGGGGGGCGAGACCGGCAAGGTGACACTCACGGTCGAGATTTGGAAAAATGGAACTTTTGG
>JBEIFE010000447.1:0-2307 GCA_040382575.1 Candidatus Sericytochromatia bacterium | reverse complement strand
TATGGGTCCAGATCTCGCGCAAATTTCTGACCTGCTCGGTGCGCAGAAAGTCCAGCTCGTCGGGGCCCAGGGCACGTGGCAAGGTATCGGGGACCTGCAGGTCCCGGACGAGGGCCAGTGGCCGGCGCGCGGCCTGTCCCAGTCGCCCCCCGAGGCGCACGAGGTGGTTCGGATGCTTGCCCGCCACCACCGCCAGTCCCGCGAGCAGGGCTACCCCGCCGAGCCAGGACCAGGCGTGTCGCGGAGCGGATCGCCGAGGGGTGGGCACCGTGCTGACGACCGTCGCCGGGGCCAGGAATTCGCCATCGAGCTGTTTCAGTCCCGTCCACACTCCACTCGCAGGATGACGTACCACGACCGTCCAACCGGTGGCCGTGACTCGTGCGGCAGCCAGATGAGACTGTGCTGATTCGAGCACCCCGCGACCGTCCAGGGCGAGTTGCAGCACGAGTTCGCGCTCGCGTCCGTCGGGAAGCGGTGATCCAGGTAGTGGTTCACGATGGGTGTCCAGGAGGTACCGCATCGCCCCGGGTTCGAAGGGTAGATGGCAGATGGCCGTTCCGAACCACCCGTGGGGGATCGCGATGGCGCCGAGTCCTTTTCCGGCGCTGACCCATAGCCGGTCATGTTTCGGGTCGTCCAGGACCGTCGGGCCGGGCTCGGTCACACCGGGTGGTGAAGCCTCCACGTTCCAGCGAATGCCGGGCCCCAGCAGGGAGAGTTGATCGTTACCGGGTGCCGGCAAGGAAGCGATGTCACGCATCCGCTCCCGCATGCGAGTGACCGTCGTCTGGATCCGGTCTGCCAGGAGACGCGCCTCTTGCTCGACAGCCCGGGCGGGATAGGGTTCATGCAGCCCAGACATTCCCTGCGCCAGCGCAGGGAGTCCGGCGCCGACGAGCAGCGTGCCGGCGAGGATCCAGCGGGTACGGGGACGGGATGCGTGCACGGAGCACCTCCTGAACATGGTTTCGAGTTTCCATGATCGAGGGCTACCCGTTCGCTGTCTGCGAGATCGGTCACGGGTTCCGGCGTGCGCTCTTTCGCTGACCCGGAGGGGCTGGTGGATGTTTGGGGGGCTGACTCTCGCTCGTCCCGGATGGTTCACGGATGGGCTGTGCCGGCGATGGGGCGCCGGTCCGGGTAGCGGTCTGGCCGTCGGTCGCAGAAGCGGCCGGTGACTCGACGCGACCTGCCTTCACCAGCAACTGGACGACTTCCTTCATGCGACCTTGCAGGACGGGAACTTCCCGTTCCCATGCGATCTGCGCGCCTTGCAACTCGTCCTGGAGGCGCGTGAGTTCCTGGTAGAGGTTGGAGTCCCGTGCTTCAGCTGCCTCCCTCACGGTATCCAGCATGTGCTGGACGTGCTGGAGGTTGGTGTGTCCTTCGTCCCGTACCTGAGCCACGCCCTGGCGATCGTCTTGCTGGCGTCGTGCCAGTTCCCCCATCGTCTGGGCGATCTTCGCGTGCGTTCGCCGCGTTTCCTCGTTCTCTTGCTCAATTCGCTGTTGCAGCGAGGCCAGGGCTTCCATGACGATCGCGCCGTGTTCGGTCAGGGAACGGAGTTCCTGCTCGAGCAGTCCCTGTTTACGAGATACCGCCTCGATCTGCTCATGTTCCACCCTGCTCAGGTGATCACGCGTCTCCTCGATGTGGCCGAGGATCTGTTCCAGCCGTTGCGAGGTCTGCTCGTGCCGGGCTCGGTCCTCTTCGGCCCGCTGGGCAAGGGCCTCCACTCCGGTGGACATGGCCATCTGGACTTCCACGAGGGACTCTTCGAAAACGCCACGGAGCTCCTTGTGGCGGATCAGCCATTCGGATTCTTGCTGGGCGTGCTTCTCGGTGAGCAGGGTCTCCATCTCGATGCGTTGGGCCTCCGCCTGCTCCTGCCATTCCTGATTTTTCTGATCGAAGCTTTCTTCCTGTGTGCGCGCCACGGTCCGCTGCTCATCGAGTTCCTCGACGAGCCGATCGAGCTGGCGCTCGACATGGTTGCGAAAGCTCTCCTCGGTAGCCCATTGCTTCTCGAGATGACGGACCCGCCCCAGGGCCTGTTCGACCTGGTCACCGAGCTGCGTCTGGGTGTCCAGCAGCAAGTGCATCAGGCCATCATGACGCTCTTCAAGGCTACGCTGACGCTCCTCGAGCCGGGACAGCTGGCGGCCGATCGTTTTCAGTTCCTGTCTGACGGCATCTTCGAGTTCGTCATGCCGCAACCTCGACTCGGCGGATTCCCGCGAAAGCCTTTCGAGTTCCCGCTCCATCTGCTCGAGATTCAACTGGACCGCCTTCCTTTCCGGAAGC
>JBEIFE010000446.1:0-2310 GCA_040382575.1 Candidatus Sericytochromatia bacterium | reverse complement strand
GTCCCACCCCCTGGGCGAAGACCATCACCTTGACGCCACGCAGGCGGGCGAGCAGCATCACCAGGCCGTAATAGGGGATGCTCTTCCAGCCTGTGACGTCCTGCATGAGGCCGCCACCACCGCTGATGAGGAGATCCGCTCCTTCGAGGGCTTTCCATATGGCACGCAGGTCCATCCGGGGGATGGCCTCCACGCTGTGGCGGGCGTACTCGCACCAGGTCACGGTCGGGTCTGCCGACAGGACGACCAGCTGGTGACGGGGTCCGAGTTCCTGCGCGAGAGTCGCGAGAATCGCCTCGTCCCCGATGTTGGCAAATCCGTAATAGCCCGAGATGACAATCTTGGCCAAGGTCAGTCGGTCTCCAGGGGCAAGGCTTGCGCGAGCAGGGCTCGCTCGATGGCCTCCGGCTCGCAAGCCTGGAGCGCCACCAGAGCTTCGCCCAGCAGTTCACCCGATTCCAGCTGTCGGCGTAGCCCTTGCTCCAGCTGGCTCTCCGTGACCCACCCCGCGTTCACCAGGAACTGGCCTAGCCGGGAGTCGCGGTCCTGCTGGGCCATGACGGTCCCGAGTTGGGCCGGGGTGATGAGGCTCAGGTTGAGCAGACCGTGGGCGAGGGAGAGGATTCCACTCGTCTCGAGAGCATGCGCCAGGCGTTCGAGTCCGGCCTCGTCTAGCCATCCCATCGCCAGGCAGCGCGCCACGGTCATCGTCTCGTTGTGCTGACATGACAGCGCCCAGTCCAGCTCTTCCTGGGTGCAAGCGCCACTCTCCGTGAGGTGCTGGCCGAGGAGCCCGCCCTTCTGCTTCTGACGCTGCAGGGCCGTTGCGAGCGCCTCGGTCGAGACGAGCCCGTGCCGGACGAGGACGGCACCGAGTCGACTGGTCGCCAGCAGATCGTCTCGCACCCGCTTTGCCAGTTCGCCGGTGTCCGTCGGGCCCAGGGTCTGGAGCCATTTCCAGTCGAGCGTCATCGGTCGTTCCGCCCATCTTTGCGCCCGAAGAGCTTGCCGAGGCCATCCAGCGGATTCCGGATGACATCCTGCACGCCCCTGACCAGGTCGTCGATCACGGGAGGGACCGAGGATGGAGGTGGCGTCGGGACGGGGGGCCGCGGAAGCGGGGCCGTCCGGGGGCTCGGTCTCCCGCCACCGCCGATCTGGCGGGTCTGGGCGCGGTGGTCCATGGGTGCCGTCTGACTCTTGGTCTGGACGGGGGGAGCCTTGAAACCCCCTTCGGTGAAGTTCACCGGCTTCTGCCCCATCTCGTCGAGCAATTCCCCGTAACGCTCGCGAAGGTCTTTGAGCGCCTGGGAGGCTTCGGTGGACGTCGCATCGATCTGCTGGCAGAGGGTGAAAATCTGCACGGCTCGCTCAATATGACCCAGCTGGACCCGCAACGAGCCGGCCTTGTAGAGCTCGGCGGCGCGCGATCGATCGTCGTTCCAGGCCTTCTCGAGCGCCCGTGCCGCCTGGCTCAGGTCTCCAATGGCCTCGAAGGAGGTGGCCATCGCCAGATAGGTGTCGAGATCGGCGCCCCCGAGATCCAGGGCGGCGATGTATTCTACCAGCGCCTGGCGGTGGTCGCCGATGCCCTGGAAGATCTGCCCCTGCAGGAGACGAGCCGGCGCATAGCTGGGTTCGATCTGCAGCACGAAGTGCAACTGAGAGAGCGCTCGCCGGGAATCTCCCATCTCGAGGCAGTTGAGGGCCAGGTAATAGCGCGCGACGGCTGCCCTCGGGTCATTGAGAATCGCGCGTTCGAAGCAGCTTCGTGCAAGATCCCAGCGGTTCAGGGCCTGCTGGATCATGCCCAGCCGGATGTGTGCATCCGTGTGGGAGATATCGAGCTGGATGGCGCGCGAGAAGGCCTGGGCCGCTTCCTCGTCGTCGCCCAGGTCCGCCAGGTTTTCGCCCAGTTGGTACGCCCGGTTGGCATCCGGATGGACGGCGAGGGCATTGCTCAGGGCCGCTGCGGCTCGATCGTATCGACCGAGGTCCCGGGCGATACGGGCCACGGTGTCCTGCACCTCGACGTACCAGGCCGGGATGGAGCGATTGACCTGCGCGATCCAGGGTTCGGCCGCGTCGATATCCCCGCGCTGGAGGTGTCCCATGGCGCGCTGATAGGCACTCGTGATGGCCGAATGGTCGGTCAAGGGGGCGTCTCCCAGGGGCGGTCCGGGCCAGTGCTACAATCAAACCATGAGCCAGGCGGATCGTGTACCTCGAAAGTGTGACGCGCAAGCCGCAGTCACCCGGTTTCGCATCATCGGGACCGTGCTCATGGCTGCTTTCACGTACCTGAGTTCG
>JBEIFE010000445.1:0-2312 GCA_040382575.1 Candidatus Sericytochromatia bacterium | reverse complement strand
TGGTTCCCTTTCGGGCGGGTATGAGCCCCTCGCGAAGGTCGGAATCGACGCTCTCGAGATCGGACATCCGGCGCACGATGGCACCTGGCGCCATCATTTGCTCCAGGTCGTTCGCGACCTCGGTCTCGGCGCCACTTCCGGTAGCGACGACCACGGGGAGTCTTCACCCGGGCCGCCCGAAGAGGTTCCTGCCACGTGGCTCGATCCTCTGTTCCAGGCCAGTCCGCGCCTCGCGAGGTTGCTGGCGAACTGATCTTGGTCCACCTATAATGGGTCGCCACGGGGCGGCCCGCTGTTGCGGAAAGGGGGAGGCGATGGAACTCGTCATCACCGGTCACCATGTCGAGCTCACCGATTCACTACGTGATTATGCCGAACGCAAGATCGGCAAGCTCGTCCGGACGCTCGACGGAGTGACTCACACCCAGGTGGAGCTCTCGGTCAACCGTAATCCCAGCGTCGCGTCCAATCAGATCGTCGAGGTGACGCTGTTCGCGCGTGGGACCGTGATCCGCGCCGAGGTCGCATCCGAGAACATGTATGCCTCGCTTGACATGGTCGAGGACAAGCTCGCGCGTCAGATCCGCCGTTATCGCGACAAGATGTCTGGCCACGACCGGCATCATCGTCAGAAAACCGCCGCGATGGTCGCCGTCGAGGAGCCTGAAACCGCCATTCCGGCCGAGATGGAGCGCGAGATCATCTCCACCAAGCGGTATCCACTCCAGACCCTCTCCGCGGAAGATGCAGCCCAGCAACTCGATCTGCTCGGTCACAACTTCTTCATGTTCCGCAACCGTCAGACGGAGGAGATCAACGTGGTCTACCACCGGCCTGACGGCAACTTCGGGCTCATCGAGCCGATCCTCTGATCGGGATCTCATGTCGCGTCATCCGCACCCCGGTCAAGCCGTCACCTTGCGCATCGGCGCAAGGGCTTACCGGGGACGGGTTCGCGAGGTCACCTTCGACCATGTCGTGCTCGAGCTCCAGGTCGAACTCGAACTGAAAGAAAAAGACGCTGAGCTTTTCTGGGAGCGGGATCGGGTCATCGGGCTTGAACTCGACCAGGTCGAGAGTCGGTGCTTGATCGAGATGCGGATCCCGCTGGACCGCTTCGCGCACGATCTCGGTCGAGACGATCACCGTCTGTTGCTCCAGCCCCACGATTTCTTGCGGGCGGAACTCCGTCGCTCGGTTCGTGTACCTGCCGAATATGCCGTGACCCTTTCCGCCGCTGACGGAGTGAGAGCCCTGGAAGCACGTTCTCATGATGTCTCCCACGGAGGTATCCGGCTGGAGGTTCCCGGTGGTCTCCTGCTCGGGGAGGTATGGCAGGTCAAGCTTCACCTGCCGACCGAGCCCGTCCTGCTGCTGGCACGCGTCGTGAGACGGGTGGGCCCACATGTCTATGCTCTCCGCTTCCTCGGCGACCCGGCCAACGGGCAGCGGGTCCTCCGGGCAGTCTTCGAGGCTCTCCGTGCGGGGCGTGGTCCCTCGCGGTATCGACCTTCCGGATTCCGACGATCATGAGTTCATCTGCCGGCCAATCCCTTTCCAGCGATCGGATGGCATTCGGAGATCACGTCGCGGAATTGCGGGTGCGCCTCTTCCGTGCGGTTCTGGCCATCCTGGGCGGGTGGCTGCTGGCCTTCGTGTTCCACCGGTCGATCCTGGCAGGTCTCATGTGGCCTGCCGGTGGAATTCCTCTCATTGCCACCGCGCCTGCCGAAACCTTTCTGGCGACGCTTCGCGTCACGCTCCACGGTGGGCTGATCCTGGCCTATCCCGTCGTCGCCCTGGAGCTTGCACGCTTCATCGCACCGGGCTTGCTTCCCACCGAGCGACGCGCCCTTTTCCCCTTGCTGGCCGGCGCTGCTTGCCTCTTTGTCCTGGGGGCGGTGTTCGCGTACACGATCCTGTTGCCAGCGGGGTTGCAGTTTCTGAGGTCGTTCGGACCGGATTCGATCCGTCCGATGTGGTCCGTCGGGACTTATCTGGCGTTCGCGTCGGGCCTCTGTTTCGTCGTGGGACTGGTCTTCCAGCTGCCCCTGGTCCTGGTGGCTGCGGCTCTGGCACGCGTCGTTTCAGTCGAGAACCTGGTCGCTATTCGACGTATGGCATGGATGGGGGCGCTGGCGACGGGGGCGATCGCCAGTCCTTCGGCTGATCTCTTCAGTCAGGCGATCCTGGGAGGTGCGCTGGTCGTCCTTTACGAAATCAGCATCCTCGCCATCCGGTTCGTGTCGCGCGGCGGCCCGTCACATCCACAAAAAACCCCCATTTTTTTGCGTTTTATGGTGTTTATAGGG
>JBEIFE010000444.1:0-2312 GCA_040382575.1 Candidatus Sericytochromatia bacterium | reverse complement strand
CGTACCGCAGCACTCGCACTCATCGCCTCTCTCTCACTCGTCGCCTGCGGCACGAGCCCAGCACCAGGCTCCGTCACGCCAGTGGCACCCCAGGCTGCCGACCTCAGCGCCGCGTCGCTCGCACCCGCTACCGAACTCCGCATCTTGGCCGGTGCCAAGTTCAAAGACGGTGGCGCCGGTCTCAAGTTCGTGGCCGTCCGGGGTGGTAAGGAAATCGACCGCACTCTCGAGTTTCACCCGGCTGCCGGTGGCAAGTGGACGGCCAAGCTGAATGGACACGTCGTCAACCAGCAGTACTTCCAGGGTCGCGAAGGACGCATGCTGACCGACGAACTCTCGACCCTGACCAAGGCCAAACCCGAGCAGTTCGCCGCACCAGGACGCCAGGTCCAGGCCCTTCCCGCACTGGTCGTCGCAGTGGGTGGCGTGGCCGTGGTGTCCTATGCAGCCGATCTCGGAGTCAGAACAGGCATTTACCTTGTCGCATCCTTCGGCCTCGATTTGATCCGTGCCATCACGGGACATGATCCAGAAGGGGCGCCTACCCTGAAATGGACCTTCCTCCTGCCCTTCAACTGGGGTTATGCCAATTGGACCCGCTGATCCCCTTTTCTTGAACCGTTAAACACCGAGGTGCCTTCCCACGGGGAGGCACCTCTCTCTGTCAGGAGCACGACACGGTCCCTGCCCCTCCAGGATCCCCCGTGATACGATGAAGCCCGTTCGTCACCCGTCCGGAGCCGTATCGTGCCCTCGACCCCGCCCCGCCATCGCCAGGCCATCCGTGTCCTCGCCCTCGGCCTGGCGGGGCTCGCCGTCCTGACGGCCCTCCCCGGCTGCGGGACGGGCATCACCCGCCGGACCGACACGCTGATCTTCGCCAAGGCCAAGGACGCCACCCGCCTCGACCCGGCGGACACCGTGGACGCCGAGAGCACGACCGTCACCGAGAACATCTGCGAGGGTCTGGTGCGCTTCGCGGATGGATCCTGCCGGATCGAACCGGCGCTGGCCACCCGATGGGACGTGAGCCCCGATGGCAAGACCTGGACCTTCCACCTGCGCCACGGCGTCCGCTTCCACGACGGCACCCCCTTCGACGCCCGGGCCGTGAAAACCTCGTTCGATCGCCAGCGGAAGCCCGGCCCCGGGCAGGTCTTCGAGTTCTGGGCCAGCTTCTTCGCCCCCGTGCTCGAACGCGTCGAGGTCGTCGACCCCGCCACCGTCCGCATGCACCTGAAGGTTCCGGATGCAACCTTCCTGGCCAACCTGGCCATCCCCTCGATGTCCATCCTCTCACCCGCGGCGCTCGCGAAGCACGGCCTGGCGATCGCCCGCCATCCCGTCGGTACGGGCCCCTTCCGCTTCGTGCGCTGGGTCCGGGGCGAGCGCATCGTCCTCGAGCGCAACCTCGACTACTGGGACGGCCCGCCCCGCCTGAGGCGCCTGGTGTTCAAGCCCGTCCCCGAGAACGCCGTGCGCCTGCTCGAACTGGAAGTCGGCGCGGTGGACGCCATGGACGGCATCAACCCGGATGACGTGGCCCGGGTCGAGCGCAACCCCGAATTGCGCCTCGCGAGTGCCCCGGGCATGAACGTGGGCTACCTGGCCTTCAACGTGACGCGCAAGCCCCTCGATGACGTCCGCGTACGCCGCGCCATCCGCCTGGCACTCGACAAGCCCGCGCTCGTGAAGGCCTTCGTCGCGGGGGGGCGGCTCGGACAGGCGGCCATCAACCCGATGCCTCCGGCCCTGCTGGGTTACGCCGAAAAGCTGGTCGATCCGGCCCCCGACCTCGCCGCCGCACGCCGGCTGCTGGCCGAAGCCGGACTGGGCGGTGGCTTCGAGCTGCCTCTGTGGGCCCTCCCCGTGGCCCGTCCCTACATGCCGCAGGGGCAACGAACGGCCGAGGCCATCCAGGCCGCGCCGCAACCGCTCGGTATCCGCGTGACGATCCAGAGCTACGAGTGGGGCACCTACCTCGACAAGCTCGGCCGCGGCGACCACACGGCGGCCCTCATGGGCTGGATCGGCGACAACGGCGATCCCGACAACTTCCTCTTCACGATGTTCGACGCCGACAACGCCCGACCGGGAGGCGGCGCCTCGAACTACTGCTTCTACCGGGATCCCGCGGTGCACGCATGGCTGACCGAGGCCCGTCGCACGACGGTACAGGCCACCCGCGCCCGCCTCTACCGCCAGGTCCAGGCCCGGCTGCATGACGACGTCCCCTGCATCCCGCTCTTCCATGCCCGGCAGCTGGTTGCCATGCGCGACGAGGTGCAAGGCTTCGCCCTGCACCCGACGGG
>JBEIFE010000443.1:0-2315 GCA_040382575.1 Candidatus Sericytochromatia bacterium | reverse complement strand
CCACGCCGTGGCCGTCGACCTCGAGCACGGCGTTGCGCACGTCGATTACTGCTCGAAGGAAGTCAAGGCCATCGACGTCCTCATCGGAGCTGTCAAGAAGGCCGGTTATGTCGCGACAGTCGCCGAGGCTCATGCGGATCATCACGAGGGTCACGAGGCTGAGCACCACAAGGCGCCTGCCACCAAGATCTAGTCGGTTCACGGTCCATGTGAAGGAAGGGGGGTCGCTGACGCGGCCCCCCTTTCGTCGTTCTCTCCCGGCGATCGCGGATTCCCTGCCGGTTCAGTCCACCAGGTCGCCCAGGATTCCGCCCACGACACGATTGCCCCCGATGCTGCCTTTGGCCACGATCGTCTCGGCCAGCCGGTCAAAGGGCAGGGACTGGATCCAGACCTTGCCCGGGCCCCGCAGCTTCGCGAAGAACATGCCGTCGCCCGAGAACAGGATAGACTTCAGACCGCGCTGCATCTCGATGTCGAAGTCCACCGAGGGTTCGAGTGCCACGACGCTGCCCGAGTGCACGCGCAGGACCTCGTTACGTCCGAGCGTCCGCTCGATCAGCGTTCCGCCCGCGTGCAGGAACACCATCCCGTCGCCCTCGAGACGCTGCAGGATGAAGCCGTCACCCCCGAAGAAACCCGCGCCGAACTTGCGCTGGAACGCCACGCTGATGTTCACGCCCTTGGCTCCGGCCAGGAAAGCATGACGCTGAGCCAGGATGCTGCCTCCGACCAGACCGAGGTCGACCGCGATCACCTGTCCGCTGTAGGGGGCGGCGATCGCCACCCGCTTCTTTCCCTGGCCGCAGTTCTGGAAGGCCGTGGTGAACATGTTCTCGCCTGCGAGGACCGCCTGCAGGGCCCCCATCAGGCCGCCTCGTTTGCTCGTGCCACCGAATATGGTTTCCATCTGGATGCCGTTTTCCATGAACAGCATCGAGCCCGGATCGGCGATCACCACCTCGCCGGGATCGAGCTCTATCTCGACGTACTGGCAATCGGTTCCGTGGATCTTGTAGTCGATGATGTGCATATGGTTCACGGGAAGCTCCTTCAGAACGGCCACCACCAGGCCTTCGCGGGCGCTGACGGGGCAGGAGGAATCGGACGCTTGAGGTAGGCGCGGGTACCCTGGATGGCCACGAGTTCCCAGCCCGCCTCCCCCCATTCACGGAGGCGATCGGTATCAGAGCCCGACAGGACGAGGTTGGCAACGGCACCCGCCAGCCCGTCGACCGAGCCGGCCCAGAGGGTCTCGACGCGGTATTCCCAGCGGGTACCGTTATAGGGAGCTTGATCGCTGGAGTGGCTCGTGCCGGCAGGAGTGGCCGTGGGGGCCGGGGCCTGGGCAGGCGCGGGTATGGCTCCACCGGCCTGCACGGGCGCTGGATACAGGGCCCAGAGGCAGAGCAGCAGGGTACCCGACGCAAGGACTGGACGGGTCATGTTCGCACCGCCTGGTGCGCATTGACCGGACGAAACAACCATGTATTCTCCCCGGACATGGCCGACTCTGGTTCCTGTTCACGGCGTACCCCCGGTGGGTTCTCATGAAACGGAGCGGTTTCAGGACCAGACACCGCTCCAGATGCGAGGTTACGCGTTAACGAGGCGAGTAGTACAGGCGCCCGGGCCGCCGTGGTCTCATCCCAGCCTGGATGCGAGATCGGTGAATGCCTTTTCCATCCTTTGCCGATTCATGAGGTGGGGCAGCGGATCCAACAGATCGCGGATACCGGCATCGACGCTGGCCAGCATGTTGGCAACCTGATGGTAGCCCTGTGGCGACAGGTTGCCCGGGATCTGATAGCCCTCGAGCTTTTTCTCCACCAGGTCCAGACCTGCCCGCTGGGTCAGAACAAGTTCCATCCTGGCCCTGGCTTCTTCTTCCCGTGTAGGATTTTTCAGGTCGGATGCGATTCCCTGGAGTTCGAAATCGAGAGCTTGCTTGAGTTGCCCGATACGGCCGAGCAGATTCGTCCGGTTCATGTCCGCCTGCTGGAAGGTGGCCTGTCCAGTACCCTGGACGGGGGTGTCACGCATGGGCATGGCCACGATTTTCCCGAGCCGGTTCGTGGCGTTGCCCGACAGCGCTTGCTGGTCCGGTCGAACCGCGGGCTTCAAGTCGGCGCTCGCCGCTACCCTGGCCCGAGAGAGGGCTCCGACGACACGCTTCACCGGGACGAGAGAGGCGACCTCGGAGTGACTGGCGAGGGGACCCGTTCCGGAAATCTGTCCTTGACGAATGGCGAGCATCGTGAAACCTCCGTTACACTCCGACTGCGACGATCACGCCACTCCTATCCATCCGGTCT
>JBEIFE010000442.1:0-2317 GCA_040382575.1 Candidatus Sericytochromatia bacterium | reverse complement strand
GTTTCCTGGACGTCAGTTCCGACCAGGATCTTCCTGCGGCGCGTGTGGCCTACACGCGGACGCTGGCCCTCCATCACCGGATGCTCGGGGCCGATCCCGTTCCTCTCCCCCGGTGATCGGTCAGATGTCGTGAAATCGCATGTTCCGCCTCCGGTGAGACCTCAAGTCGGCCCCGGGAGTGCCGACAAGTATCTCGACGATATCCTGAGATGCCCGGAGGCCCACGATATGGAACCTGTTCAGTCGACGAATCTTCCCGCACTCTTGAACGGGACCGATGCCGGTGGGTCGCTTTGGGCAGGCTTGCTCGCCTGGGCCGAACACGACGATCAGCCCACCCGTCTCTGCGGTCACGGGGGCTGTTGATCGCCAGATCATCAACGCGTTTTCGCCATGTGAGGCCCCGGTCCTGAGACCGGGGCCTCACATCTTGTGAACTTTGTTGATCAACCGTCCTCGATCGCCTGACGGGGGTGAATTTTCCATTACGGGTGTATGCCGCACGTGGTCGTAGCCATCCTGCTGAAGCGCTTTCCTTTCGAACTCGATACGAGAACTTAATGCATTGCAAATCGAATAATTTGAATATCGCAAGAATGTTTCGCGTGCGCGGTCGAGATAAATGCCTGGTAGCTGGTATTTTCTGTCTGGTCTGGCGCACGTCGCATCATTTTCGACTTGTGTCCGGTTTCAATCCTTCCTGTTTGGCTTGAGGCGAGAGCTTCCCTGGGATGCGTTCCGGGAACGGTTCTTCGGCTTCTGATGTCGTTTTTTCGGATGACTGGAGGTGGGTCATGTTTCGGTTCCCTGCGTGGGCTGCCTGCATGTTTGCAAGCGCCGTGATTGCGCAACCCGTTCTCGCAGCGACCTGGGAGCAGGTGGGACAGCCTGAAACGCAGGAGTACTGGGTACCCGATGTCGTATCGACCCGCAGCATCGTCGTGACGGAACCGGTCTATGACTGGGTTGCTCAGGAGTCGTGGCATCCGGTCACCACCCTGACCTCGTCGGCTGCCGTCGTGATCCAGTTCATTCCTGCCGACCGCGTCAACTCCCTATTCGGTGCCGGCCACAAGGTTCAGGCGAGTAGCGGAAACCTATCGTCATTTTCAGGGCAGAATTCGTCCGGAAAAGTGAGCCTGACCGGGCTCAAGAGCCGTGAAGTACTCGGTGCGAATCGCAGCCAGGCATCCAAGAGCAGGTCTTCGGGGTCCTCCGGACAGTCCACGCTTCAGCGTGGTCCGAATAGCGAGCGGTGATGCCCATGGGGCATGAAGCCAGCTGGGCTCTACCCTTGTCAGTCTCGTCGAAATCCTGAATGCACCAGCGGAGGGGACATGAGAGTCAAGACCATGCGTGTTGTCCTGGCAGTATCACTCGCCATGGGGGCTTTGCCGGCATGGGCCGCGCAGCCGGGTGAGAAGCGGATCAACCGTCAGGGCGGCAAAGAATACAAGACCACGGGCAGTCCGACGGTCGTCCCGATGTCCGGTGGGGACATCCGCGTCCAGCGCGTCGAGAGGCATTACGAGGTGCACGACGAGCGTCGTGAAAGTTATGACCAGGTTGGTACTCGCCAGGTTCCCGGTGTCCAGAACGTCTACACTCCCGTCGCGAACCCGAAGCAAGCTCCCGGGATCCCCGCCGAAGGAACCCAGGATGTTCAGCGCAATCGTACAGTGACCACCCTGACGACCCGGCGCGATAGCCAGAATGGTCGCCCCGGGACGTACGTGACTTCATCCATCACCCGTTTCTACAAGACGATCCCGGATGTGGTGGTTTACTGGCGCTACTATTACGAGCGCTGGTTGAAGAACATGGGGCAGGATGTCGGTTCGAGCATCTCCAGCGGAGCAGCGCTCAACTCGGTGCAGCTTTCACACTATTCGGGTTACGAGACGCTCGTGGCGGCCATCAACCGAGCCGGTTTCTCCGATATTCGATCGGAGATATCGGATTCAAACATGGATGGTTGCTCTGACAACATGATCCTGATCGACGTGGATACCGGTGATATCGTCGGTAGGGTCCCGGACTGGCCCACTTGGTATTACGGGACCTATGCCTATCAAAGGGGATCGTCTTCCTACTACGATGCGTACTATACCGGTAGAAATATCGGTGCATTCAGTGGCCTCGGGCGTCAGACGTTCCAGCTGGCCAATGGAACGACCTTGACAGCCGACGTGAGTGCCTGGGGATTCCACGGTTCCCCCATCATCCTCGACCTTGCCGGCAAGGGGGCCCCCGATCTGCTCGCTGGAAGCTCCTGGCGCTTCCGAGATCGACAGAAGATGGCCGTCTCGGCCCTGCG
>JBEIFE010000441.1:0-2320 GCA_040382575.1 Candidatus Sericytochromatia bacterium | reverse complement strand
GGACGAGTGCCCCGTCCTCGGTGGGGTCACCCATCACGAGCGCGACGTGATGCGAGTCGTTGAGCTGGTTGACATAGCCCACGATCCGGAACTCGCCGAAGCGGGTGGGCAAACGTGCCTCGCTCTCGCGCACGACGAAACGCTCGGATTTCAGGCGATACGCGATGAGCTTCGCGACGCTCGTGACGAGCAGGCCGTGCTCCCGGGCAAAGGGCAGCAGGCTCGGCAGCCGGGCCATCGAGCCATCCGGGTCGAGGATCTCGCAGATGACGCCGGCTGGTCGCAGCCCCGCCATGCGCGCCAGATCCACGGCCGTCTCGGTATGTCCGGCCCGGGCCAGCACGCCCCCGGGACGAGCCACCAGCGGGAAGATGTGGCCGGGACGTCGAAGATCATGGGGGCGGGTGGCCGCGTCGAGGACGGCCTGCACCGTGCGCGCCCGGTCAGCCGCGCTGATACCCGTGGTCGTGCCAAGGTCGGCGTCGATCGAGACGGTGAAGGCCGTCCCGTGCGCATCGGTGTTCTTCTCGACCATGGGCCCGAGTTCGAGTTCGCGGGCTCGCTCGCCCGTGATGGCCAGACAGATCAGCCCGCGTCCGTGCGTGGCCATGAAGTTGATGGCCTCCGGCGTGACGTGGTCGGCCGGAAGGATGAGGTCTCCCTCGTTCTCGCGGTCCTCGTCATCAACGACGACGACCATGCGGCCCAGCTTCAGGGCCTCGAGCACCTCGGGAATGTCGGCGAGCGCGGTCATGGGGTTCACGTTTCCATGAAGCCGTGGCGTGCCAGGGTCTCGAGCGTGAGACCTCGCGCCGCGGCGGGGGTTCGAAAGGCGAGCTGACGCTCGACGTACTTGGCGAGCAGGTCGCCCTCGAGGTTGACAGGAGTCCCCGGAGCGAGGTCGAGCAGGCAGGTCTCCTGGCCGGTATGCGGGACGACGGTGACGGAGAAGCGCCCCGAGGCCTCGACGGTGTTGACCGTGAGGCTGACCCCATCGATCGCGATCGAGCCCTTCACCACCAGGTACGGGTCGATCGCCCCCGATTGCTCGAAAACAACGTTCCAGGCCGCTCCGAGCACCTCGCGCGAGACGAGGTGACCGACGACGTCAATGTGTCCCGATACGAGATGACCCCCGAGACGGTCACCGACGGCCAGGGCCCGCTCGAGGTGCAGGCGCCGCCCCGCCGCCCAGCCCCCGGCCGTCGAGACCTGGCGGGTGCTGGGCGAGACGTCGGCCTGAAAGCCATCGGACAAGCATCGCGTGACGGTGAGGCAGATCCCGTTGACGGCCACGCTCTCCCCGAGCACGAGGTCAGGGGCCATGCGAGGGGCCCGGATCACGACGGAATCCCCCTGCCAGCGCAGGAGACTGCCGATTTCCTGGATCAGGCCCGTGAACATCTCGCCCGGCTCCTCGAGGCACCGTGGGGGAACTCCCGATCATACGTCGGGCGCGAACCTGCGGCAAGGAGACCGTCAGCCGTGGCGGACATACAGCGTCTGCCACTCGGTGAAAAAGTCGATCGCCGTGCTGCCGAGTTCACGCCCGCCGTGGCCGGAGTCCTTGAGCCCGCCGAAGGGCAGGTGAATCTCGCTGTGGACCGTCGCGCAGTTGACGTGCTGGAGCCCCGTCTCGAGGGCGTTCGCGACCTGGAAGGCCCGGGCCAGGTCCCGCGTGAACACGCTGCTCGAGAGACCGTAGCGCACGTCGTTGGCGAGGGCGATCGCCTCCTCGACCGTGTCATAGGGCATCAGGGCCAGCACGGGGCCGAAGACTTCCTGGCGGGCGATCCGCATCGCCCCCGAGACCTTCCCGAGCAACGTCGCCGGGTAGTGGTGCCCGTGCGCGAGCGCTCCGCCGGGGACCTCGCCCCCCACCAGGCAAGTGGCTCCGGCCCCGCGGGCCTCCTCGACCATGGTGGCGACCCGGTCCCGGGCACCGGCCTCGATGAGCGGACCCAGGCGAGACGCCGGATCGAGCGCGGGTCCCATCGAGAGGCCGGCGGCCCGCTCGACGAGCAGGTCAGCCAGGGCGTCGTGCAGCGCACGCGGCACCACCACGCGGCTCGTGGCCGTGCAGCGCTGACCGCAGGATCCCCAGGCGCCCATGGCGATCGCATCCGCCGCGGCCACGAGGTCGGCATCATCGAGCACGAGGGCAGCGTTCTTCCCGCCCATCTCGAGCTGGACCTTGCCCAGGCGCGTCGCCACGACGGGCGGGATGGTCCGGCCGACGTCGGTGGAGCCCGTGAACGAGATGGCCCGGACCTCCGGATGCTCGACGAGGGCCTTGCCCGCGACGCCGTCGCCCGTGACG
>JBEIFE010000440.1:0-2328 GCA_040382575.1 Candidatus Sericytochromatia bacterium | reverse complement strand
GACGCGTGGCCGTCCGGCCGGGAGTTTTCCGGGTCGAGGTGGGGCAAATGGGCATCCGGCGTATCGTGCCCTGCGAGGAGATGGATTCCATCACCCCGCTTGCCGCGGAGGATCCCCGCCGGGTCTGGATCGAGGAGCTGTCGAACGGGCTCGAGACCTGGAAGACTCCGCTTCGCGCGCCTCTAGAGATCGTCGGCACGCCTTTTCAGCGGCTTGTCTGGGAGTTCTTGCGCACGATTCCCGTCGGTGAGACCCGGACGTATGCGGCCGTGGCGCGATCCATCGGCATGCCCCGTGCGGCCAGAGCCGTGGCGCGCGCCTGCGCAGCAAACGAGCTGGCGATCGCCATTCCGTGCCATCGCGTGGTTCCGGCTTCAGGTGGCCCGGGAGGTTACCGATGGGGGCGTGAACTCAAACAAAAAATCCTGGAATTTGAACAAGTCTTAATCTCGGAATCGGGATAATCCCGGTGGCTTCCTCCACCGGAGATCAGACGCTTGAACAAGAACCGTTCCTGGCTCGCCTTCACGTTCGTGATGACCCTCCTTCCCGTATCCGGTTGTGGGCTTCCCGCTCCGTTCCAGGGTCCGACGGATGGTCGATTGCGCGCTCTCAAGGGCAGCGGGGATGTCGGGCGTGAACTCGAGGTCCGGGTCGAACTCACGGCGGAAGGTTTCCGCAAGCTGTCTGCCCAGGGGGGCTGGTCGAGCGTCAAGTTTCGCGAGGATTGCTACTTCGACGCATTCGACGGTCGGGATTGGGCCTGGCGGCGGCTCGCCGATACCTGGAAGCTCCGGGTCAAGAAGAAGTCGAAGGGCTTCGAGTTGCAACTCCGTCACGCGATCGCCCGGGTCGGTGCGGACACCGGCCTGCTTCCCGTCACCGCCACCCTCTGGGAACGGTGGGAGGACACTCCGGATGATCCCGTCGATCGCTTTCTGTGGCAGCCTTCCGGGGCCCTCCTGGCCATGACTCGTGCGGGCCAGATTCCCGATGCCCGGACCTGTCGCCACGTCCACGAGGCGTGGAGCGAGCAGTCGTGGAAGGGCCAGTCCGCCTTGCAACGGGCCCTGGCCGGGATTCGCGGCGTCCTGCTGCCGACCCATACGGCCAGCAAGGCCCGTCAGGAGCAGAGTGTGACCCTGGCCCACGGGGAATCCTGCACGATCGTGATCGGTCGGAGCACCACCCTCGATGCGCTCGGAGCGACCGTCGACCGCTACGAGGTCGAGGCTTCCCCGGACAAGGCCGATACCGACACCCGGATCGTCCTGCGCGATGTCGAGTCGTGGCTGGCGGCTCGTGGCCTCAAGGCGTCCGATACCACCACGACCCCCTCTGACGCGGCACAGGCAGCTGCCCGGGCCTATGCCGTGGTGCCCGGCCTGGTTCCTTGAGCCAGGGGCAGAGTCATCCTTCACGGCATCACTTGACTGCTCGGCATGGTGGCACCCGATGACCCGCTCTGTTCGCGTGCGAATCGGCGGGATTTCTCGCGGCTTGCGCTGCCGACCGAGAGCATCGATGGGATGACCGACTTCGGCGATTCCCGGGACGTTCTGGTGTCCCTCGATCCGGCGTGGGCCACCCTGGTGGCGCGCGTGGGCCCCTGCACCCTGGTGCCCGACCGCTCGCGATCGCCCCATGAATCCCTCGTACGAGCCGTGGCCCACCAGCAGGTCCATGCTCGTGCCGCGGCCGCCATCCTGGGGCGCCTCGAGGCCCTCACGCCCGGTCGCTTTCCCGGCCCGGACGATCTTCTGGACCGTGACCCCATCGAGCTGCGGTCGTGCGGATTCTCGGCACGCAAGGTCGAGACGCTGCGCTCCCTCGCGCGGGCCACGCTCGAAGGCCTCGTGCCCACCCTGGACGAGGCCGATGGCCTCGATGACGAGACGCTGATCGCCCGGCTCATGACCTTGCCGGGAATCGGACGCTGGACGGTGGAGATGTGGCTGATCTTCTCCCTGGGGCGTCCGGACGTCTTTCCCCTGGACGATCTGGCGATCCGCGAGGGGGTGCGCCACTTCTACGGACTCGATCGGGTCCCCGTTCGCCGCGAGCTGGCCCGTCTCGCCGAGCCCTGGCGACCGCATCGCACCGCGGCTTCCTGGTATCTGTGGCGTTTCGATCGCGGATGAGGGGGACCGGACTCTTGCTCGTGCCAGATTCGGCCTGACCCGGCGGTCGGGGCGAGCGTCCTTCTCCCGGGTCAGGCCTCAGAAAGAAGCCCGACCCTCGAGGCGGGGAGTCTGCGTGTAGTCGAGCCCTAGCCTGCGGCTCTGGCTGTCGACCTGCTGGCGAGCGAGGTCGAAGGCCCGGCCCAGG
>JBEIFE010000439.1:0-2351 GCA_040382575.1 Candidatus Sericytochromatia bacterium | reverse complement strand
GGGTGGTCGGCAAAAGACCGGAGCAGCTGAAACTCGAGGGACGTGAGTTTCACCTCGGCGCCCTGGTGGCTGGCCTCGAACCGCTCGAAATCGACCATGTTGTGGCCGAAGGTGAGGGTCTGGATCGGTTCAGGAGGGCGCTCCTTCTCCTGCCAGCGCTGGCGCCTGAGCTGGGTCTCGATCCGCGCCAGCAGTTCCTCGATGTTGAAGGGCTTGGTGACGTAATCATCCGCCCCGACCATCAGGCCCTCGATCTTGTGGGCGCTCTGGTCCCGAGCCGTGAGCATGATGACGGGCATCAGGAGGCCGTGTTTTCGCAGACCCCGGCACAGGTCGATCCCGGTCAGGCCGGGCAGCATCCAGTCCACCACCAGCAGATCGAAGGCCTCACGCCGGACGAGCAGCATCTCTCGCGCCTGGTCTCCGTCGTGAAGCACGTGCACATCGTGGCCTTCGAGCTCGAGGTTGAACCTCAGGCCCTGGGCGATGTTAACCTCGTCCTCGACGACCAGGACTCTAGCCAACGGCGCGCCTCGCAGGCAGGGTCACGATGAAGGCGCTTCCCCGACCGATCCCCTGACTGCGGACGGCCACGCGGCCGCCGAGAAGGCGCAGGGTCTCCTTGACGATGAACAGTCCGAGGCCCGTCCCCGGGCGATTCCCCGTCCGGGGGTCCGGTACGCGATAGAAGCGCTGGAAGATCTTGGGGAGCTGGGTGGGATGGATGCCACGTCCCTCGTCCTGGACCGTGACCTGGATCCTGCCACGGGGCCCTTCCTGGAGGGCGACCGTCACGCGGACCGGCGCGTCCGAGTACTTCACGGCATTCTCGACCAGGTTGACGAAGACCGTGCGAAGCGCCTCCGGGACGGAATGGACCACCCGGTCGGACCCGGTGGTCCTGACGTCGGCCGGGTCCAGACCGTGGCGCTCACGGACCTCGTGGCAGACCTCGTCCAGCAGGGGCATCAGGGCGACGGGTTCCGCCGCAGGAGCCTCGGCTTGCCCGAGCCGGGCTGCGGTCAGGACCCGGTCGAGCATCGTGTCGAGCCGGTCGAGGTCCTGGAGGGCTGCCAGCATGCAGGCTTCCTGGCGATCGGGGTCTTGCCGGAGGCGCTTCATCGTCTGAACTTGCAGCCGCACGGAGGTGAGCGGCGTTTTGAGCTCATGCGTCATCGCATCGATGAACGCCTCCTGGGCCCGGTTCAGGCGGATCTGCTGGACCAGGCTGACGAAGAAGAAGATGATCCCGGCGAGGATGCCGGCAAAGAGCACGCTGCCCAGGACGAGCACGACCCATCTCCAGGCCAGCGCCAGGCCCGAGAACGTCGGGATCTGCTGCAGATGCAGCGTGTCCGAGACGATGACCACGTTCCAGAGCGCGGCGAGCGCCAGGCAGGTCACGAGGCTGAGAATCCCCCAGACGATCGGGGGCGTGAGCGAGGGAGGACCGGGACGTCTCATGGCGTCATGATGACACGCCCTGGAACCAGTCGTCATGTCCATCGGTAAGCGGTGATATCACCACACGACGTTGCGGATCAGTCTCACCTTCGAGAGCGTCCAGATGAGGATGCGCGTGGGGTCGAGCTCGAACCAGCGCGTACCGTGCGCCGATGCCCGGGGCTGGGCGTGGTGGTTGTTGTGGTATCCCTCGCCGAGCGCCAGGATCCCCAGGATCGGCACGTTCACACTCTCGTCGGAGGTCTCGTGGTTCCGGTATCCGGCCCAGGGCAGGTGGCAAACGGAATTGATACACCATGTCACGTGGTTCACGAGCATCAGGGGCAGGTAAAAGCCCCAGAGCAGCCCGGGCAAACCGAGCGTGGCGAAGACGGCCAGCGCCACCGCCGCGTGGGTCATGAACAGAACCGGAGGCTTCTCGAAGGCCCGGTTGTAGGCATCCTTGCGCACATCTTTGGCAAGTTCGCGGGTTCGCAGGGCGATCGGGCTGATGTCCCGGAAGAACCAGCCGGTGTGCGCATTCAGGAAGCCCACCTGCTTCGGACTGTGCAGGTCATTGGGGGCATCCGATGCCCGGTGGTGATGCCGGTGGTCGCCCACCCAGCCCACGGGGTCGCCGCTGAAGCCCACGACCGCTCCGACCGCCCCCAGGAACCGCAGGGGCTCGGCCATCTCGAAGCCCTTGTGAGTCAGGTGCCGATGCAGGTACAGCGTGACGCTGAAACCGAACCAGGCATAGAAGGCGAGGGCCACCGGCAGATAGGTCCAGGACCAGGGCTGCGTGAAGGCCAGCAGTCCAGCCAGGTGGGCAGCGCTCACGGTCGCGACGACGGGGACGTTCCAGGGACGGTCTTTCAGAAACGCGGGGAAGTCGAGAGTCGTGAGGT
>JBEIFE010000438.1:0-2357 GCA_040382575.1 Candidatus Sericytochromatia bacterium | reverse complement strand
TCTTGAGTCCCGGAGGCGTCGTGCCCGATCCGTCCAGGGCCACGTCGGGGCGCAGCACCCCGAGGTTCGACACACCTGAGAGCTGGATGGCTGCACCTCCCGACTGGGTGCCCGTGACCGTCCGGAGGCCCGTGCTGCTCCAGAAGTTCGAGGTGTCCGTTCCTGCGCCGAACACCACCTGCGAGATGGTCGAATCTGCGGTGATGCGAAGCCGGTTGTTGACCACCTCGACGACCGAGGTGCCACCCAGCCCGTCCTGGATGTCTTTCAGGGTGGCTTGCAGGGTTTTCGTGGGGTCTACCGTGATCGACTTCGTCTCGACGCCTGCTGCCTTCTTGATCTGGAAAGTGAGCGAGCCGCCCGTGATGGGCGTGGCAAGATTCAATTCTGAAAGCTTTTTCTGTCCCGCTGCTGCCCCCGTATCCGACGCCATGAAGTCTGCGACGCTTGAGCCGACGCCCGCGTTGCTCTTGAGCGTGGAGGACGAGGCGAGCTGCTTGACCATCACGTTGTACGACCCGGCGGCAGCGGAGGCTGCCGCGGTGGCCGATACGATGGCCGCATCCGTCGAGCGCGTGGAGCGCGGGGACAGATTGGCGTCCAGGGTCAGTTCCTTGGCCGAAGAGCGGAGTGCTGTCAGCTTGGCCGAGATGCCCTGGAACAGATTGTTCGCGGTTGTGATGCTGCCGCTACGCGCCTGCAGGCGCTGGATGGGCGCGCTCTCGGCCGCGATGAGCTGGGCGATCAGGGTCTTGGTATCAAGACCCGATGCCAGTCCACCTACCGAGAGCTCGCCCGCCATGGTGCCTCCAGATCCCGCTTATCGGTTCGTGTCGACGAACAGGCCCGAGAGCTGTTTCTGGAACATGGCAACCAGGTCCAGGAACTTCTCGGAGGGATACTCGCGGATGACCTCTCCGGTGTCACGGTTGACCACGGAGACGATCGTACTCTTGGTTTGCTCGTGGACCTTGAATGACACCGATTCGTCGAAGGCATTCAAGATTTTTTCGACCTGGCCGATCGCGGATTCCAGCATCTGACGACCGACTGCCCGGGAATCGTCGCCCTGACGGGCCTCTTCCTGGGCCTGGCTGGACGCCGTGGCCTGAAATGCGCGATCGCGCTGGACCTGGGTATCGGGTTGAACGGTTTGCTGGCTCACCATGGATGCGGCCATGATGGCCCCTTCGATTCGCATGGTCTCCTCCGTCGGGCCATCTGGCCCGGACATTCCTCGAACCCATGAAGGGTTATCGGACGATCTGGCCTCGAACTTTAGAAAAAAAGAGCCGGTGAAAACCACCGGCTCTCCGTTTCACTCGAGGCTACCGGAGAAGCCCGAGTACGCTCTGCGAGGACGAGTTCGCCTGCGCGAGCATCGCCGTCGAGGACTGACTCAGGATCTGGGACTTCGAGAGGTTGACAACCTCCTTGGCCATGTCGAGATCCGCAACTCGGCTGCGAGCCGCGTCGATGTTCTCGGACTGGACGCCCAGGTTCGTGATCGTGTGCTGCAACCGGTTGATCGAGGCGCCGAGCTTGCTTCGGCTGTTGCTCACCGCCGCGATCGCGTTATCGATGTTGCTGATGGTCGTCGAGGCATTGGCGGCCGAGTCGACCGTGATGCTGCCTCCACCGACAGTCAGTGCACTGGCCGATGCCGTGGCGACCGAGACGTTGACGGTCTGGCCGGCGTTGGCGCCCACCTGGAACGTCACGCCGCTCGCCAGCCCCCCACCCAGCAGGCTCTTGGTGTTGTACTCGGTGTTCGTCGAGATGCGATCGATCTCCGAGGACAGCGCGTTGAGCTCGTCCTGGATGTTGCCGCGGTCTGCGGTCGTGAGGGTGTCGTTGGCACCCTGCACGGCCAGCTCGCGCATGCGCTGGAGGATGTTCTGGGTCTCGCTGAGACCGCCTTCCGCCGTCTGCAGCATCGAGATGCCGTCCTGGGCGTTGCGGCTAGCCTGGTTGAGCCCCGCGACCTGACCCTGCATCTTCTGGCTGATCGCAAGGCCCGCGGCATCGTCGGCAGCGCCGTTGATGCGAAGGCCCGAGGCCAGCCGGTTGAGGCTCTTGTTCAGGCTCTCGTCGTTGATCGTCAACTGCCGGTGGGCATTCATGGCCGCCGTGTTGGTGTTGATCCTGAGTGACATGGGTGTACCTCCCTGATGAGATATCCGGTGCCCTCCTGGCACCGGGGCTTGCCCCCTCTCATCCGGTCCGGGGGCGTGACCCCCCCGCGAAAAAAACTTTTGATGGAGATCTCAAGTCCGTCCGCGGGTGGCCGAAGCTATCCTCGTACCTCCCTGCTTCTTCCCCCGGCCGCGAGATTGCGGCTCAGAGCCGGGGGAGAC
>JBEIFE010000437.1:0-2361 GCA_040382575.1 Candidatus Sericytochromatia bacterium | reverse complement strand
GCCTTTTCGATAATCTCGACCATCTTTTCGATCACCCTGGTGGTCGCAGCGAGAACGTAAGCAGGATCAAGCACGGCGATCGGGGAGGCGTCGGAGCGATTGAATTCCGGATCCGCCGCCGCGGCAATCTTGTTGATCGTGTACGTCAGCACGGCACTGCTGGTGGCCAGGTTGGCGGTCAAGGCGTCGAAGCTGATGGGGGATGCGACCGTTTCGCCTCGATCGAGCACCTCGGACACCTTCGCGACTCGGGTGGGCTCGAGCACCTGGAGCACCTGGTCGAGTTGTGAGCTCCGGATCCCCCGGAAACCCTGACGAAGGTCGATCCGGCTCGCCGCATCGCTCATCAGGATGGTCGAAAAGGTGAGCATCGTGCTCCCGGTGGTGAGGCTCACGCTCGTTCTACGTTCCCTGGGAGAAGGGACGGCCGTTCCGATCGGTGCTGCCAGGACACCCACCGTTTCCCCTCTGGCATTGGTGAGAACGGTCTGGATGATGAAACCTGATCGTCGGCCGCGTGTCCGGGTACGCAAGGTGTATCGACCGGAAGCGTCCGTGACGGTCTGTGCCACGATCTCACCTGTCACTGGATCGATGACCTCGATCCGGGCGCCCGCGACCGAACCGTCGCCGGTCCACGCGGGTCCCGTTCCCGCTGCCTGGATATGGAAAACCGGTTGAATGGCAGCTGAACCGATCCAGACGGGCGATGATGCGATGTTTCCGGCAGGGAAAACCCTGAACGGGGCAACGGTGGTGAGAGGCGCGACGGTCGTGAGCGGTGCAACGGTGGTGAGGGGCGCGACGGTGGTGAGGGGCGCGACGGTGGTGAGGGGTGCGACGGTGGTGAGGGGTGCGACCGTGGTCAGGGCTGGCTGATCCGAGAGGTCTCCCTTCAAGCGCAGCGATCCGGGTACTTCCAGCGCACCGCTCAGGACGAAAGCGCGCGCCGGAGGTTCCCTGAATCCCCGGGCGTCAGGCGTTCCCGATTCCGGCATGAAGGCGAGCAGCCCGCAACCCGCGAGCCCGAACGAGCATGCTCCTGCCGTCGCCAGGCCCAGATTACGGTGCATGAGGAACCCGCTTGCTCAGCTGGGTTGCGGGGACTGAGAAAAGGTGGCCTGGGAGGTCGAGGTGGAAGATGACGTCGCATCCAGCGACACACCGACCTGTCCTCCCTTCTCGATGATGACGCCCATCCCGCGACGGGACAGCACGAGGTCACCGGAAGCCATCTCGACCTGCATGAAGGTCGAAAGCGTCGCGCGCCCTTCGGGTACCACGGGCAAGGTCACGCCAAGCCTCACGGAATCCGATGCCCGGGAGCTCTGGATAGTATCTCCCAGGAGAACCTGCTGGCGGGCATAGTCATCGAAAGAAGAGCCACTCTGGGACGATTGGCTTTGCGTGGACGAGGCGATGCGGTGTCCGACTTCAGATATTCCCTCGATCCGATGAGGTTTTTCGTGCCATTTTCCAGGAACCTGATCCGGATCCGGTCTGCCAGGGGATTGTCGAACTCGCGAAAGATCATTTCGGCGTAGGCATGCGGGTCATGTTCAACCAGGGTCGGAACGAGCCGATTGACCTGGTAGTTGCTGTCCGTATCGACTGCCAGAGGCGGGACGGCATGAATCAGGATCGGCACCCGGCGATTCTCGCCAGGGGCGAGAGAAAAGGCGGCAGAGATGCCCACGCCCACCACGTTGTCCCGTTCCCCGTATGCGGGAGCCGCCAGGCTGTCCGTGGCAACGTTCCGGAAAAGGATGGCCGAGAGCACGTAATTGAGGTTCGGGTCACTCGGCAGACCGCTGAACGCGTCCATCAGGGTCTTTCCCGGAGTGTCCTGAACCAGGAAAGCGCGTGCCCGCGCCTGACGGAATCGGGCCACATTTGAAAGGGTGAACACGACGGATGTGAACGCGTCCGCGTCTGCATAGGCCTGGACGGTACGCTCGTCCTTGCGACGGTCACTCCAGCCGATCGAGATTCGACCGGTACCAGCCTGGTCGGCAAAGAGCTGGATAGCGTGATGTTCAGAGCCTGCTTTGACCGTCGCGACGCGATTCCTCGAGACATCTGCGTCACAGGCGACCGACCCCAGTGCTACCAGCATCGCACCAGCCGGGAGTAAGCGTGGGTAAGGCAACATGTCCTGGCCTCCTCGAAAGGGACGATCCGGTGAGATGAATCGGAGACGCGAACCCGTCTTGAAATCTAGCAACATTCAGGCGGTCAGGCAACCTCAGGATGGCTTTGAGACCCGCGATACTTGATATATTATCCTGTATATGACATAATATAGTCATGATCTTCAGAGGAGGATGTCTTGATCGAAAGTTTGCTGGCCTGGTGTACCCG
>JBEIFE010000436.1:0-2365 GCA_040382575.1 Candidatus Sericytochromatia bacterium | reverse complement strand
GTTGCTCGAGGGGTTCGTGGCATAGAACGTCCCGCTGCTCGCCAGGAAGTCGAGCCCCCAGCCGGATGAGCCCGTCAGGGTGGCCCGGACGGTCTTGACGCCCGTGGAGGGGTTGATTTCCCAGAGCTGCCCTCCGCTGTTGAGGGCGTAGACCAGATGCGAGACGGGATGCACCGCGAGGCCCGAGGTCCGTGCCACGTTCGCGATGCTGATCTCGGTGTCGGGAGTGTCCAGGTTCCGTCCCCAGAGGCCACGATTGGTGGCGGCGAAGAGCCAGTTCTGGTTGCCCCCCGAGATGCGTCCGATCAAGCTTCGAGGTAGAAGAGCACGTTCGAGGGCCGGGGGCCGATCGCTTCCTCCGAGAGGCTGAAGGAGCTTTGACCCTCAGTCAGTATGGTGGCGGCCGTGAAGGCGCTCGCGACGTTGATGCAGGACACCCTAAAAGCAAGGCCAGGGCGATATGAAAATGTCAAATCGCCCTGGGGTTATCTGTTTGACGTGTTGCCCAGGCTCGTAACTCAGTCCGCCGGGGTCAGAAACGGTTCGCGGCTGACCTCGGGATGCGGCTGGAGCGTGATGCCCAGGTATTCCCGATCCTCTTCGGCGATGCGATCGAGCAACTCGGCGATCGCGAAGAAGGTGGGAGCCCACAGCCCCACGAACATCCCGGTTTGCTGCCGGGGTTCGGATCGCTGACGCTGGCCGAACAGGACCAGCAGGCTCGATCCGACGATGGAGGCCACCCCACCCGCGAAGGCGAGGTAGCCCAGTCGCTTGACGATCTGACTATCCACGGCATCCTCCTCAATCCCATCGGACGCCGCTCAGGATGGCCTCGTCGTCAGACCTGCGCAAGGTCCGGTTGGTGGATTTTCATCCACGCTTCACCGAGGGCCCTGGATGCGTGATCGGCTCCGGCGTCTGCCGTCACGAGATGGGAGGCGGTGCCGCCCAGGACCAGATCGGTCTCGAGCAGGCGATCGCCGCGGAAGTACCGGAGACTCACCGTCTCACCAGGGGCCGATTCGGCAAGCCAGCCGTCGATTCCGGAGCTCGTCAGCCGTCGGCCGTTCCAGCTCAGGAGACGATCGCCGCGTTGCAGTCCGGCCTGCTGCGCCGCTCCCCGGTGCTGGAGGCCCTCGAGGATCAGTCCCCCCTCCCGGGTGGTGGTCCGGGCACCGAGGTCGGCCCGGGCGATCTGACGGTCCAGGCGCAGACCCGCCCCCGCGAGCACGTCCTGCCAGTTTGCGTCCCGGGTCCGGTGAAGATGCAGGTCGAAGAAGGCCGAAAGGTCCGTCCTGGCCAGTTCGGAGGCGATCGCCTCGGGTTCCCCGGGCTCGTAGGTCCGTCCCTTGGCCGCGAACCGGTCCCAGAGCGTCCTCATCCAGGTCTGCATCGACTGCTGTCCCTGACTTTGCTTGCGCAGTTCGAGATCCAGCGCCATGGCCATGAGGGCGCCCTTGACGTAGTAATTCACCGCGCCGTTCCAGCGGTCATCCATGAAGTTCCACGTGATGAAACTCGATTCGGCCAGAGTCGTGTCGAGTCGGCCGGGCATGCGCTCCATTTCATCCAGCCATCCACCGATCTCGGAGAGCAACTCGCCCGGGGCCGCGAGCCCACTGCGGTGCATCAGCCAGGCCGTGCAATACTCGGTCGCGCCCTCCACCAGCCACAGCATCGGGGTGTGGGCTGCGTGGTCGTAGTCGAACGGTCCGAATCCCTTCGGAGAAAGCCGTTTCACATTCCAGGTGTGAAAGACTTCGTGGAGCGTCAGGCCCAGAAGTGGACGCAGGCGGCGCACCGGGTCGAGGTTCCCGAGGATGAACGTCGAATCGGCGTGTTCCAGGCCATTGATGAACGCATCGTCGGTGATCTGGTACTGGAAGAGGTACCGGTCGTAAGGTCGATGTCCCCAGAAGGAGCGCGTGGTCTCGAGGATCCGGGCGAGGCCGCCCGTGAGCGCAGGAATGGCGCGAGGTTCAAGGGACCCGGTCCAGGCCACCCGGGCCGTCATGTCATCCGTATCGAAGGACCAGTCCTGGAAGGTCCCCAGCATCCAGGGACAGTCGATCAGGCGGTCATAGCTCTCGACCTCGAATACGCCCGGGGCCGACTCGGGTAGGGCCGTCGCCACCCGCCAGCTCGCGGGAAGCTCGAAATCGAGTGTCCAGGGGGCATCCGGCCACTCGAGCGGCCGAGGACAGAGCGTTGCCGGGTTGATCAGGCCGAAATCCGCCGTGACCTGGGCCTGGTGGACCGTCATCTGGTCGAGATGGGCCTCGTGAAACCACCGGAAGGGCTGTCCCCCGTGGTGCAGGCGCCAGGTATGCAGATCGATCCGCTCGACGTGCAAGGGCTCACC
>JBEIFE010000435.1:0-2369 GCA_040382575.1 Candidatus Sericytochromatia bacterium | reverse complement strand
GAGCGCGTCGGCGATCTCGAGACCGCTCTCGTCTGCATGCCAGATGTAGGTTTCGATGAAGAAGCTCTTGCGCGCCTGCCGGATGGCGTCGAGCAGCGCTGACCGCGATTCGGTCGATCCGGGCAGAAAGTCTATCCGGTTGGACAGGGTGGGGCGGTCCAGCAAACTGGATGCGACGGTCCGGCTCATCGTGTCGCCGCCCTTCTGAATCTGGCGGGTCACGTCACTGCCGAGATGGGCTCTCGAGCTCGTAGAGGTCCGTCTCGCGGCTGCCCGGACCTCTCGGTTCAAAGTGGACGCCAGCACGATCTCACCCCCGGAAAGGCGACGAAGCTTCCTTCATGGTTGTCGCGCCAGTCAGCGTGACCTTGCTTCAGGTGCTGTTAAGTCGCGATGAAGCTTCGCCGTTCAACCGAAGATGGGGGGCTTCGGGCGACGGGGGGGATGCATGCTCATCAGCAGGGCCTCGGCCTGTCGAGCCAGATCGGGCGATGGGGCCGAGGCCAGGCAGTCGCGCAGGGCCTGACCGGCAGTACCGAGATCGCCCTGGGTCCGGTAGGCGATCGCCAGGTGGTAAAGGAGCAGGGGGCGTTCACCGGGATGGCGGTCGATGGTCCTCTGGAGCAACTCGACAGCCGCGTTCAGATTGAAGCTACGCTGGAGGGCCGTCGCCAGCGCGATGGGCGCATCCACCAGATCAGGCAGCAGGTCGGCTGCCGTCTGGTAGGCCTCGATCGCATCCCGTAGGCGCCCCGTCTGTTCATAAATCTGGCCGAGCAGCAAGTACGAGGGCCCCCAGCGCTCGTGAGACAGTACCGCCAGGAGCTGGGCCTCGGCTTCGGCCAGACGCCCCTGGCTGAGCCAGAGATGGGCCAGGTTGTGGTGCGCGTGGGTGTACTTTCGGTCCGGACTGAGCACGATCAGGCGATCGTACATCTCTTCGGCCTCGGCCAGCAGACCTCGCTCATGGTTCAGCGAGGCCAGATTGAACAGGATGTCCCCATCGGTCGGGGCAAGGCGATAGGCCGTCCGGAAGGCCGACAGGGCCTCGTCGATCTGCCCGAGGGCATAGCGCACGCGTCCCCGCTCGTGGTGCCCCTCCGCAAAGTCCGGATGGTGTTCCACCAGCAGGTCGAGCTGGTCGGCCGCCTCCTGTAGCTGTCCCGATTCGCGCTGGATCCGGGCCAGCGAGAGGCACAGGTCACGGTCTCTGGGATCGAGCGTCCAGGCACGCGAGAGCATCCTGCTCGCTGCCGGTAGGTTGCCACTGTTGGCATACGCCTCACCGAGTTCGCGATAGGCCTTCACGTGGGAGGAATCCTGCTGGATGACCTTCAGGAAGCACTCGACAGCCGCACGCGGCTGTTCGAGGCGCTGGAGACTTTCCCCGAGGTGGTACCAGGCTTCCGACAGGGATCCATCGATCGCCACCGCCTGCTGGAAGCAATGGTTGGCATCCTTCCACTCCTGGTGGCTGACGTGTTCGAGACCCTGGGCCATGTAAAGATTGGCGTTCTCGAGTTCTTCCTCGAGGTCGCGGGCGAAGGCCTCGGCCGACAGATACCGGAAGTCCGGATCCTTGTTCAGGCACTTCAGCAATTTCTGAGAGAGGGTTTCCGGGATGAGCGAATTCAGGGTGCGGGGGTTCGTGGGCTCGGCGTACAGCAACTTCTGTGCCATGTCACCAGGCGTCTCACCGGCGAAGGGCAACTGACCCGTGAGGGCCTTGAAGAGGATGACACCCGCCGCGAAAACGTCGGTGCGACCATCGACGGATTTCGCGTCGATGAGCTGTTCCGGCGACATGTAGTTGAGAGTCCCGAGGAGCATCGTGCCCTGGGTGATGCCGGGGGCGAACATCATGCGCGCCATGCCGAAGTCGATCAGCTTCAACTGGTGAGCCGGCGAGATGAGGCAGTTCATGGGCTTCACATCCCGGTGGACGACGCCCTTGGCGTGACAGTGCGCCAGCGCCCGACAGAGCTGGATACCCCACTCGAGGATCTGCGGCATCGGCGATCGCCGCCGGGATTCCATGAACTGGTGCCAGGTCTCTCCGGGCTGATATTCCAGCACGAGATAGTGGCGATTCTCGTGCGTCCCTTCTTTGAGCGCCTTGATGATGTTGGGATGGTTAAGTTGCAGGTGAATGTGCGCCTCGCGCTGGAAGCGCTGGACCTGCTCTTTGTATTCCAGCCCCTCGACGTCCTCGACGAGCATTTCCTTGATGGCGACACCCTTCCCATCAGCCGGATCCCGAGCAAACAGGATCCGGCCGGAGGCAGAGCGCGCCAGCTCGGTGACGATCTCGTAGCGGTCGACGCGGTCGGGTTGCAAGCGACTCCCTCGTTCAGCTGAGGCGGTTCAGT
>JBEIFE010000434.1:0-2370 GCA_040382575.1 Candidatus Sericytochromatia bacterium | reverse complement strand
CGGTCCTTGACCAGCGGCCGACGCTACCGGCAGATCTCTTGCATCGCTATCGCTGGGTGGTCTACCACTTACCCGGTAGTCTCAGGATGCGTCAGATGCGCCACCTGGTCGTCATCCGACATGCGCCGACGTGGGGCCCGTGGATGCGGGACCGTGTGGACAGCCTCATGGCAGGCAAGCGCGTCATCGGCTACGTCTACCACGGTGGACGCGTGCAATCGCGCATCAAGAGCCTCTACATGACGCGTTTCTATAGCGAACGCCTCACCGGGCAGGAAACAGCCGCCGCAGCCGGTTGACCTCGGCCGTCGGACGGGTCTGAAGCCTCAGGGCCTGAGCCGGTGTGATGTCGGCCGGAACCACGAGGCGTACCGTGACCTGGCGGCTATCACCGGGGCGCAAACGGGCCTCGTAGACCGGGACATCCCCCATCTCCCCGGAGCGCTGGCTGATGTGAAAGCGCCTGACCCGATTCCCCTCGCGAACCTCGACCTCACCTCTGAATACTCTGCTGGGTCCGGTGCCGACCTTGCCGGGTGAATCGAAGAACAGGGCCACGTCCACGGGATGCTGGCCGGCATGGATGAGCGGCAGGTCGAGTTCGTAGGTGACTCCGTAGTTGCCGTGGGAGGCATAGGCAGAATCCGGGTATCGCCGGAGCAAGGGCGCCGACTGAACCTGTCCGGTTCCGAGGGTCTTGGCCACCACGGTGTCGACCGCGAACGATCGTACGGTCGGCTGGTCGCCAAGCTCAAGTGACGCCTTGCCCGGAGAGGTCAAGATTCCCCGCCAGGTCTCCCCCTGCTGGACGCCGGCGACACGACCGTAGATCAGGACACCCCCTGCACCGGGCGGGGTAGGGAGCCGGTCACGCGGGTCGGCGGGAACGCGATTCCCGTCCAGCCACATCCGGGTGGCACGGTCTGCATCGAATGCCTCGTTACCGAAGAGTTCGGCCATGTGAACGGGGCCGTCAGACTGGAGCTGCATCTGGACCATCGAGGCCACGCCGGGATCGAGGGGACGCTGCCAGAGCACCTTGACCTCGCCGGGTGCCAGCCGCAGGGGCGAGAGAATCACCGGATCGACCCCGCGCAGGATGGAAGAGGCCGTCGCATCCCCGGGACCACTGGTGTGCTGGCGGTCGGGATCGAAGACGGTGTTCCCCGGGCGATCGCGGAATGGCGCTTCGCGGTTCGTCGTCGCCGCTGACCGATCGACCTTCACGGTGACGGGATCGGGACCGGGGTTGCTGAGGACGATCGCCTGCACGAGCCTCCTGCTGGAGCCGTTCTGGTGAGCGCTGAAAAATCCGAAGGGCCCCTTGAAATCGAAGTCGAGGTGACGGTCGGAGGGGCCAGGGGCGGATGAAATAGCGATCCCCGTCCCGAGGACGATCTCGGGATGGTTCGAATTGAGGACAGGAACGACATCGAGACCACCCGGGAGGGTCTCGTGCGTGACGGCATCGGGAGGTTGCCAGGAGGATCGAGACGTCTCGCTCCCGCGTCGCACGGGGCGATCGACCTCCATGCGATCATTCCGGATACGCTCGGCGCCAGGTAAGGCGGGCATTGAACCCAGCAGGCGCGGACGCCATGCTCGACGCGTCAGGAAGGCTGCGTTCAGCAAGGAATTTGGCACCATGCCCTCTGACATCCAGAACCCTCCATGCGACGGGACGATACTTCCTGGATCATTGTCGGTCTCCGTAGAGGATCGATTCTTAACACCTGGGGAACATGGGATTAAATCGAGTGAAAAGTGCGGCTATGGCCCCACACGGTGGAGTTTGCCGTGCGCGGGGGAATATCTCATGCATGCCATTCGCGAACAATACCGCCAACCAGGTCGTCAACCAGTATGAGCGGCGAATACCCATCACGCTCTGGCTGATCAGCCTCCTGGTACCTTCGACCTTGCTCGGTATCTACGTGCTGCTCACCAGCGGCGATCGGCCCCAGGCAGCGACCGAGGTACGTGCGGCAACGCTCAGTTTCCTGGCCGCCTTTCTCGTCGTCGCCAGCCTGAACGTGGTGGCGAACAGGCGGCGGTTCCGGGGCGTCTTCGAGACGATTCGCTCCCTGGAGATGGGTAACGAGGTTTTGCCGGCAGACCTGCATGCGTCCCGCATGAACGCTCTGATGGCACCCTGGCGTCTGGCCGGCACGTTGCTCCTGTCCTGGAGCCTGTTCTATCCGACGGCGATGGCTACAGGAGTCTGGGTGAACACCGGGATCTATCGCCTCGATCTGCAACTGAGTGGTCTCCTGCTCGGACCCTTCATCGGAGTCATCACGTTGCTCGTGACCGAGATCATGCTCCGACCCGGAATACCGCTGCTCTTTCCGGATGGTGGCATCAAGGACT
>JBEIFE010000433.1:0-2377 GCA_040382575.1 Candidatus Sericytochromatia bacterium | reverse complement strand
GGTAGTCGTCCTTCCGCAGTTCAAGATCGTGAGCCGGATCGTGACCAAGGGCCAGGCTCGGGGAGATCTCCACCCGGGTGGTGGTCAGCTGATTGTTCCGGATGGTGACCCGGGTCAGCTCAGCTCGTCCCGCGTCCGCTTCCGCGCGAAGCCCGCCGGCCACGTGGATGAGCTCAGAGACGCGCATGCGAGGCCAGAGGTTGAACTCTCCACCGTGGTTGATCGCGCCGGCGATCCGGATCCGGGGGCGCTCCTGGATCTCCCAGCGCGAATACACCCGTATCCGGTCCTGTGCCGACAACTTCAGGGAGGCGTCCCCTTTTCGGTTCAGGACCTCCGCTAGACTGAACGGGATCAGCTCGTGATGCTGATCCGGGGACATGGTGCGCTCGATCAGACCCACCTCGAGGTACGCCTCTGGCTTCAGATCATCCGGGCTCCTGAGGATGTCTGCCAGGGTTGTTCCCACTCTGAAGGCAAACTTGCCTGGATGCTGGACGTGGCCATCCAGACGGATGGAGGTATCGCGATTGGGGGGGATCGGCAAGACCGTCACGAGATCGCCATCCTGGATCGCTGTTTTGACCCCTTCCGGGTGTTTCACCAGGTCGATGTCGAGCGTCTCGCGGAGGTCATGATCCCGGGACCGGTCGATCCGGATCTGTCGGGTGAACGCTTCGGGCCCGAGCCCACCTGCCATGTCCAGGGCTTGCCCCAGCGTCGTCGAGGGACTGATCTCGAAGATGCCGGGTTGGTTCAGTTCTCCCTCCAGTCCGACCAGTGCGCCGATGGGTGGCACGAAGACCACGTCACCGGCTTGCAGGCGACGGTCCTGTGAACTGTCCCCCCGGAGCAGGAAGTCATAGAGGTCCAGGGTCGCCTCGACCTTCCCTCGTCGCCTGAGTTGGATGCGACGGAGTGATCCTCGAGAGGTCGGTCCGCCACACGCCATGAGGGCAGAAGTCAGCGTGGAGAGCCCACCCAAAGAGTAGGCTCCCGGGTGCTTCACCTGTCCTACCAAGGTGATGGTCACGTTCCGGAGTTTGCCCAGCCGGACATGGACCTGAAGGTGGCTGGCCTGCCCCTTGATGCGACGCTCGATGAGTTTGGCTGCCGCCGCAAATGTGAGACCTGCCACGGGGAGTGCCCCCAGGTTGGGGACCAGGATCGTCCCGTCCCGGTTCACGATGAGGCTGACATCCGTCGAACGCTGCGGGCTCAGAGCGCTGACGATCAGCTCGTCTCCCGCGCCGATCGGATATTCGGTCGGTGCAGGTACGTCATCCACGGGGGCGAAGGTCGAAGGGGCGTTGCGGAAGAGGTCGTAACCATATTGCCGGAGCGGTTCTCGCGTCGAGGAGCCAAGGCGCTGGTTGAATCGCTGCTCGAAGTCGGTCAGTGTGGGGGAGGGGTCCTTATCTGACTTGAACTCGGAATCAGGGAAGCGCGGCCTGGCTTCTTCCGGGGTTTCGACCAGGGGCTTTAGCGGCAGAGGGCCATTCTGTCGCTGGGCGGGTCTCGTCTCGGATGAGGTCTGAGACTCCTGTCGCATCCGGGCATCCACGATGGCACGCTGCTCGGGAGTCAGATTCCGGTAGATTTCCGGAGAGACCCGGATCTTGGCAGAGGATCCACCCTCGCCGGGACTCCCTTCAGACGACGCAGCCCCGGGCGCCTGGATGCCGGAGTCAGACCGGGTCTCCGGTGCAGCTTGAAGGGCAGGCGCTTGCATGAACTGAATGCTGACCACGGAGGCGATCGCCAGGATCTTGGTCGCGAGAGCACGGACGCCGGACTTGCGATGCAACATGCGGACTCAACTTCTTTTGGTACGGGTGCGGCGACCGGGAGCAAGGCCTCCACCCGGGTGACGATGTGCACAAGTATACCATCCGGTGCGCTATGATCCCGGCCAGGTGGGCCGCTCCGGCTGCGGTGAAAGAGGGATGTGACAGGATGGCGAATATTCGCTTGGTTTTTCGTGCTGGCCTTCTTGGGGGCATCCTGGTAGCCGTATCCAGCCTCGTGCCTGACGTGAAGGCCCCGGCTTCCATCGCGTCAGAAGAAGCTGGCCACCACGGAGGGCCGGTGAACGTGGTAGCACTTGGAGCCCGTCCGGATGGTCGTGACCCGCTCGCGACGACCCGGGCCTTCCAGCAAGCGATCTCCCAGGGGGGACCCATCGAAGTCCCCGCTGGTGATTATGTCATCCAGGAAACCCTGGACCTCAGGCAGAACGCCGTTCTACGTGGCGTGGGATATGCAACGTCCTCGCGCGTACGGGCGCGATCTCTCTTGCGATTCGTGGGGCTGGGCGATCGACCGGCCATCGTGACCCGTCATACTCCCGAGACCGGTCTGTCTTGTGGTCTGGAAG
>JBEIFE010000432.1:0-2386 GCA_040382575.1 Candidatus Sericytochromatia bacterium | reverse complement strand
GGATGGATGGTCGCTTCCGAGGGACTCACGAACGTCGTCGGATACCTCACGGGGCCGCTGGTCAAGCACCGGTTCAACGGGCCGCAGAAGCCCGGAGGGCCAGGCCCCCTGAGCCCGGCAGACGTCGAGGCGGCTCGAAAGGCGATGGTCGCGCACTTCCACCCAAAGCGCGGTGAGGTCGTCGTGGTCGTCACGGGTGGTGGGCGCGAGACCGTGCATGCCGCCGTCGTGACTGGCGTTTCGGCCAGCGGTGACGTGCGGATCGAGCAGGCACTGGCTCAGACGGGGAGCGCCCCGGAATCGTATGAGGGGCCCCTCGGAGTTTTCTCGCGAGGGCTCGACGCATGGAAGGGCAACGCCCCCGTACGCATGCGGGGAGTCCTCGAGGACGACTGGGCCCACTATGCGCCCCTCGCCCGACGGAACACGGCGCTGGTGCTCTCGCTCGCAGGGGATCCCGACCGGGCCAGGGATGCGCTCTCCAGGGTGCGCGGGTGGCTCGGACGCCCGTACGATCGCTGCCTGCTCGCGGCGGAACCCGCGACGCCGGCCACCGACCGCGAACTCTACTGCACCGAGATCGTGGCGGCCTTTCTCAACCGGGTCCGGCCTGGGACGGTGGGAATGTCCGTCGTGACGGGGTACCGGGCCTTCCAGGTCCGCGACCTGATGGCCGCGACGACTCTGCACGGCGGACCGTTGCAGGTACGGTACAACGCCGGCGATCGCCTGGACGTGGCGGCTCTCGACCCGTTCCCGCGGGCGGTTCGCTAGGCGTTCGGGTCGAGCAGCTTCCGGACGGTTGCGGCATCGGTGCCGCGTGCGTCGTGGGCTTCGCCGATGGGGTGATGCGGGATGGCCTCGATCACCTTGCGGCCCGCCTCGCGCGCATGGTCACCATCGGGCAAGCGTGGTTTTCCGGCCTCGTCGGTTTTTTCGCGGCCCTCGAGATCCCTGACGTCTCTGACGTCCTCGTCGGCGCGCTCGGCAAGCGATGGGTCCGCGGCCTGCGACTCCTCGAGGGACGACCGCAGTCGCTCGCGGCGCAGGACGGCCTCGGGGACGAATACTCCGTCTCCGATGATCTCGGCAGGGACGGGAGGAGCCACGTCGGCCACCTCAGGTGCCGTCGCATCGGCGTTGGGACGACCGGGGACTGCCGTTCCATCGACCTTCTGCGGGCTACTGCTGGGATCCACGGCCGGACGATGCACGGGATCGGGACCCTGAAATCTCGAGTTCGGTTCGATACGCATCTGGAGCCTCCCTGCTCACACGTCCATGATATCGGAACGCGGGCGGTGAACTGGAGAGGTCAGGTGCCCTTTCGAAGCGAGGTGGCCGATCCGGTCGTCCTCACGGGGTCGCAGACGCGACGGAGGCATCGGGAGCAACTCCCAGCCTCGCGAGAAAATCCGCGGACGGGACGGTGCCCTCGCTATCGGCCGACCACTCCGGTCGGAGGCGATGCACGAAGACCATGTCCAGATTCCCCTTGTTCTTGGCATACACCTTGCCACGCCGCTCGGTCACGAAGTAGGGCTCGATGCGGCTCGCGACGGCTTCCGAGACATTGATGTGGTCCGGGATGCCGCTGGATTCCATGCGGGATGCGGTGTTGACCGCATCTCCCCAGATGTCGTAAGCGAGCTTCGTCTTCCCGATGACGCCCGCCAGGACGGAGCCCGTGTGGAGGCCGATGCGGATACCCCAGGCGGGGCGTCCGGCCGGGGTTTCCCGGGCCATCTTCCGGATGACCTCGCGCATCTCGAGGGCGGCCAGTACCGCCATCGCCGGATGGTGTGGGTGATGGTCCGGTATGCCTGCACAGGCCATGTAGGCGTCGCCGATGGTCTTGATCTTCTCGATACCCCATCGGGAGGAGATGGCATCGAAGGTACCGAACAGGAGATCCAGCGAGGCGACCAGGTCTTCCGGGCCGAGGTGCTCCGCGACCTGCGTGAACCCCACCAGGTCGGTGAAGAGCACCGTGGTATCGGGGTGCATGATCGGTCGAACGCGCCCGTGATGCTTGATCTCGGCGACGATGCTCGCGGGCAGGGTGTCTTCCAGGATCCGTGACGAGACCTCCAGTTCACGCTGCACCGCGCTCGCTCTGGCCACGAATTCCAGCCGACGCGTCCTTTCGATGGATTCCTGCTGCCGGCGTTCGGCCTCGATCCGGGTACTCGCCCGCAGATGTCGCAGGGCATCAGCGGGATTCCCCACTTTTTCGCAGAGGTCCGCGAGACCGAGATGGGCCTCGCTCGCATATTCGAGGTTCTGCCCAGATTCGCACCGGCTGAGGATCTCTTCGAAGGTCGTGCTAGCCACATCGGGTTCATCGAGACGAAGGTGCAACCTGGCAAGGCTCAGTAGGGTCATC
>JBEIFE010000431.1:0-2387 GCA_040382575.1 Candidatus Sericytochromatia bacterium | reverse complement strand
ACCATCGATCGCCGCCGGGCCACCCTGATGCGTGCCGAGCAAGGCGTCCTCGCCGCAGAGGCCACTTTCCGCCAGCAACATCTCGAAACGGCCCGGACGGCCAGCTGGCGTTACTGGGACTGGGTGGCTGCAGGCCTGCGCCTCGGACAGGCCCGTCATCTACAGGAGGTTGCGGAGCGACGGACAGTCGATCTCGAGACGGCCAGACGGATCGGTCAGATTCCTGCGATCGAGGTGCTGGAAAACCAGAGAGCGGTCATGCAGCGCCGGGCGCAGGCCTTCGCGGCGGAGCGGGCGCTGACGCAGGCCAGTATCGAACTCGGTCTGTATGTCCGGGACGCGGACGGCCACCCCGTCGAGATCGGGGGCGATCGCCTTCCCGCGAACCTTCCAGATGCAAAGCCACCCGTCGCAGGAGAGGACCTGGCCCGAGGCAGCGCCCTGTCCCAGCGTCCCGAACTCGTCCGCCTCCTGGCCCAGGTCCGGATGGCCAAGATCGAGATCGAGCTGAACCGGAATCAGACGCTTCCTGGGCTCGATCTCTCGATCACGGGCTCGCAGGACCTCGGCGAGGGAAGCACGAAGCGCCAACCCACCGAGATCGAGGCGGGTATCGGTCTCGAGTGGCCGCTCCAGACGCGAACCCTGGAGGGGCGCCTGGGGGTATCCGAGGCCCAGCTCGCCAGACTCGAAGCGCAGCAACGGTTCCTGCAGGACCGGGTCAGCGCCGATGTGAAAGATGCGTGGAACGCACTGTCGATCGCCAGGAAGCGGGCCGAAATCTCCGCAAAGGAGCGGGAACTGGCCACCCGACTCGAGGAAGCCGAACGCGAGCGCTTCCGGATAGGCGAGGGGACGCTGTTCGTGGTCAACCTGCGCGAACAGGCCACGCTGGAAGCGGGACTCAGGGAAATCGATGCCCGGGCTGATCAGCTGAAACAACTGGCGAATCTCGAGGTGGCCATGGGCCTGCTACCGGGTCAGTTCCCACCTGCGGACAGCTGAGCCGTGAAGGTTACCGCGAGATCGATCGGGCGACCGCGTTGCCCAGGGCCGCTGTCGCCTTTCCCTCGTTCGCGTAGGCATCGACCAGCTGGAAGGCTCCCACGGCCATCGAAGTGGAGAGCAAGCCGACCGCGAGAGGCACCGAACCGACCACGACCGCCCCGATACCGAGGGCGGTTCCGAGGACGGTGAGCGCCGCATTGGCACCGGCGGCCGGCCTTTTGGCGGGATCGCGCTCATCGAGGAATTTGTAGACATCGTATCCGGCGAACGGAATGCTGATGATCGGGCCCAGTCTTCCTGCAACCGCCCCCGCACGGGCGAGGCCCTTGACCATTCCGATCGCGGGAGCCGCCACCTGCTGGACATCCGGAGCGGATTCGGCGACGGTACGGGCTGCCTGGCGAAAGGCGGGTCCGAGTGTCAGGCGATCGCCCATCAGTATCTCGTTGGCATGGCGAGACGTGCGCTCGAGAACACTGCCTTTTCGGGAAGCCAGCGCGGCAGCACGGGTCCCGTCCTGGGCCACGCCTTGAGCCCCGAGACCATCCGTGACCTTGTCCAGGGAGGGATCGCCCGGTGATTCGTCCTGGGCGGGTGAGGGGCCTCTGACTGCACTTTTCGAGGAGGATGGCCCCCGGCTCGGATCGATGTTCATTTGCCCTCCTCGAGCCCCTTCGCTCTGGAGAATTCATACCCGGGCGATGCGCCATACTTGCGCGTTCAAGGTCCATTCGAGAGGGTTTTCATGGAAGGAGACCTGGCATGAGATACCGCGTTTCGTGGATTTGCGGTCTGGCGTGCGTCGGAGGCCTGTCCTGCGTGCAGATATCCATACCTTCAGTTGCCCCTATCTCATCAGGCGCATCCCCGGAGCCCGTCCTATCTGACGTCCTGCCGACGAACCCCGTAGTCCCCGTCTATCCGGTTAATCCGGTTAATCCGGTTGATCCGGCGACACCGGTGACGGATCCCCCCGTGGAAACCGAGTCCGCGGAGGCAGCGATCGCCGGGGAAGTCCTGACCTTGGCCAATCAAGCGCGCGTAGCGGAGCGAAAGGAACCCCTCGAGCGGTCCGAAAATCTCGACGGAGCAGCCCGCCACCGGAGTGACGATATGGTCCAGCGTACCTATTTTTCTCACGTGGATCCCGACGGGGTGGATCCGTTCACGCTCCTGCGCAAGCTGGGAATCCCGTTTCAGCGCGCCGCAGAGAACATCGCATGGAATGGCGAACCGGTGAAGACCGCGGCTAGCCGGGCCATGGAGGCCTGGCTGGCCTCGATCGGACACCGAGCAAACCTGCTAGAGGGATCCCACCGACGTACGGGCATCGGGGTCAGCCAGAAAGCCTCGGGAGACTGGATTTTCACCCAGCTGTT
>JBEIFE010000430.1:0-2390 GCA_040382575.1 Candidatus Sericytochromatia bacterium | reverse complement strand
TGAACTTCGACCGCATTCCTTCGTGTACGTACTGCGAGCCGCAGGTGGCCTCGATCGGTCTGACCGAGGCCGAGGCACGCAAGCGCGGGTACGAGGTCAAGATCGGGACCTTCCCCTTCGCTCCCAATGGAAAGGCTCAGGCCATGGGATCGACCGACGGGCTGGTCAAGCTCGTGGTGGATGCGAAGTACGGTGAAATACTCGGTGCGCACATGGTGGGCCCCGAGGTCACGGAACTGGTAGCCGAGATCGGCCTGGGCATGAACCTCGAGACCACAGCCCTGGAGGTCGACCGCACCATCCATGCCCACCCGACCCTGTCGGAAGTGGTCAAAGAAGCGGCCCTCGCGGCGATCGGACATCCGATCCACCTCTGAGGTCCGGTCATCCGGCCATACCGCGGTCCGATCGGTCTTTTGACCGGTCGGACCTTCCCATTCCGTCCCCTCCAGCGTCGGAGACAAGGTCATGCGCTACACCGTCGTCCAGGCGCTCCTGGTCCTGAGCTACTTCGTGGCCCCACTGGGGGCGATCGCCGCGCTCACGGTTCTGGCGACCCTGACCCGTCGCCGCCCCCAGGAAGTCCCCCACCGAAACGAGATGGATCACGAGGCCGCGGATCCGATGCCAGGCGCCTCCGAGGCCGATTAAACTTCGATGAAACCTCGCAGCGCGACGCAAGTTACCCCGCACCCGGGCGACAATGTCATCGAGGTGTTAAGGAGGCGGTGATGGCAAGCGTCGGCGGAATTCGCGACAACTGGCAGCTGGCGACGGGCGTCACGCGCCCGGGTGTCGCTCCCAGGCCGACTGCCATCAAGCAGACCGTCCAGGATACGGCTGGTCGAATCCTCGGAACGGCTGCCCGCGATTCCCTCCAGATCAAGGCGCTCGCCAGTGACCTGGCGATCGGAGGAGTCTCGAACATCCCCTTCGAAGGACTCTTCGCCAGCCAGCAATATCGGACCGGCAAGCTCAAGGCCAACGAATACGTCGCCCAGATTCTCGCCAATTCAGCGACCTTCGGTGCTTGGACCGCGGGTGGCGCCGGGGCCACGGCAGCTCGGGCTCCTCTGGGTCTGCCAGCGCTCGCAGTCGGTGTCGTGGGTTTCGCAGTCGGGATGTCCGCACAGGGACTCGTCGAGCGTCTCATCGGTGACAAGCTCCGCAAGAGCCTTGCGGCAGCCATTCCTGAATCGAGCGTCAAAGGTCTCGTGGATGGCTTCACCCGTATCGTGGCAAATCCCTTGCATGACTTCGTCTGGAAACCCGTCAGCGGGACGGTCATGGACAACAAGCTCGTCGCGGCAGGAGTGGCAGGTGCTCTGGCGCTCAGGTTTCCGGGAGCTGCCGGGTCCATCGGCAAGGAAGCCCTGACGATGGCAGGCGGCCTCGGTCTCGGGATGGGTATCGAGGCCAAGGTTCTCGATCCTCTCGTGGGTCCAGCTCCCGATCCGTTCGGCCTCAATCAGGAACCGGCAGAGGCTTCGCCTCTCGCATCGGAATCGGTCGAACCGGGATGGGTCGTCGCTTTCCAGCGCGTAGAGAAGGCCATGCTGGGGCGTGGCTTCTCCCCTGACCAGGCCAGGGTACAGGCGCAGGAAGCCTTCGTGAAGGCCATGGTAGAGGATGGTGCGGTTCGCTCCGAAGCGGAAGCCCTTGTGGCCAAGATCGCGGGAACTCCCGACACGAGTGGAGCACCGCATCGAATCGGGCAGCGTCTCAACCTGGTGGGGTGACCCCCTCGATGGGACGTGACCGGTGCACCTGACATAACCCCGCTCCCCTGCCACGATGCTCCAGGTGGCACGCGGATCGAGGGGGCTTCATGAAGACGACGAAGAAGATTTCCACGTGGACGGGCATCCTGCTGGGCGGCCTCTTGATTGCCGTCCCGGGAGCCCTCGCTACGCAGTTGCCCGATGACCTGAACCATGGCACGGCGATGGTGCCCCTTGCCCTGGGCCTTTCCCTGTTCGGACCGAGGCGACGGCGTCCGCAAGGTGACGGAATGCCCCAGGACAGCTGGCCCACCTCTCCCGATGGCCCGGATTTCGACGCCATGGTGCAACGGAGCGGGGCACGAGGCACGCGACGCACGCCCACGGGCAGTCTTCAACCACGGCCAGACTCGTTGACTCTCGATATGACCCGGATCGACGATTCCCCCCTGGATCGTCTCGGTGCTGTCCCCCTCGCGGGAGGGCTCGACGCCATCCGCGAACAGCTCGAACAGGTGAGTGAACCCGGTTCCACCCGGTCCGAACGTCTCGAAACCCGTGTCAACAAGATGCAGGAGACGCTCGATTCGACGGAAATGATGCTCCAGGTCCTGTCGAAACGGACGCTCGAACGCCGTGACCAGGCCCAGGAATCGTTCATTCGCATGA
>JBEIFE010000429.1:0-2392 GCA_040382575.1 Candidatus Sericytochromatia bacterium | reverse complement strand
GGCAACCGGATTGCCTTGTCTCGCACCCGATCGAGATGCGTTGCAACGCACCCTGAACAAGGCCGAGGATCGATGCGCGGTCGTGGTGGTGACCTACAACTCCGAGAGCACCATCGAGGCTTGTACCCGGAGCGTGCTCGACACGCTGGCTCCCGGGGATGAACTCGTGGTCGTGGACAACGCCTCGACAGATGGAACGCCACGCTATCTGAGGTCCCTCGCTGCAGTTGACCCACGGGTCCGGATCCACCTCAGCCCGACCAACCTCGGCTTCTCCGAGGGAACGAATACGGGCTTCCGGATGGCCACTGGAGCCTACCTGGTCATGCTGAATCCGGACACGGTCGTGACCCCGGGCTGGCTGCACCGTCTCAGAACGGCCTGCCAGCAGCCCGGCGCAGGGGCCGCGGGACCGACGTCGGACTACGTGGCCGGCCATCAGAAAGTGCACTTGCATCTGCCATCCGGGACATCGCCAGCCCTCCCCGGGGACGACCTGGCGATGCATCTGGCGGTGACGAACGAGGGTCAGGTTCTCGAAACCCGGCTGCTCATCGGATTCTGCATGATGGTGCCCCGACACGTGGTCGAGACTCACGGGATGCTCGACCCCGAGCTTTTCCTGGGCAATGACGACCTGGACCTATCCTGGCGTCTGCGTCGCGAGGGGCTCCGGCTCCTGGTCGCGACGGATACCTTCGTGCATCACGTGGGACAGGTGAGCTTCAACACCCAGCCCAAGGAGCAGACGCGCCGCCTCGTGCAGGAGAGCACGGACATCCTGGCTCGCAAACTGGTCAAGCACTACGGGGCAGGCAAAGTCCCCTCAGCGCGTGACATGTGGGGCATGGACTGGTTCAGTCCTTCCCCCGGAGTACTCGAGGGACATGACGTCGCACCGATTCGTCCGGTGGCCAGCCTGGTGATCCTCACGCTCAACCAGCTCCCCGTGACGAAGCTCTGCCTCGAAAGCGTGCTCAAGCATACCTCGGACTACGAACTGATCCTCATCGACAACGGGTCATCGGACGGCACGGTCGACTATCTCAAATCATTCGCGGCACGTCACGATTTCGTGAAGCTTGCCCTGAACGATTCGAATCGAGGCTTTGCCGGAGGCTGCAATCAAGGCATGGCCATGGCCTCGGGAGACTACATCGTGCTCTTGAACAACGACACGGTGGTCAGCGAGGGCTGGCTCGATGGCCTCATACGGGCAGCGAGTCTCGACCGAGCAGGCATGGTCGGACCGCGCACCAATCAGATCAGCGGACCCCAGATCGTCGACCGGGTGACCTATGACGTACGCACCCTGGAAGGTTTCGAAGACTTTGCCCGGAACTGGCGAGCCACCCACCGGGGTTCCGTATGGGAAACGGTACGCGTGGTCGGATTCTGTGCCCTGATCAAGAGGGAAGTTATCGACCGCATCGGAGGACTCGACGCCGGATTTGGTCGCGGGAATTTCGAAGATGACGATTTCAGCCTGCGCGTTCGGATCGCCGGCTACCGCTCGATCGTGACGGATGAGGTCTTCATCCATCACTTCGGTTCGGTGACCTTCCACGGCGAGAAGGTGAACTTCGACGACCTGCTCGAGGAAAACTGGGGTCGGTTCAAGAGCAAGTGGGGCATCGCGCCCGAGGCCCGTGTCGCTGACGGATACATGGCCCTTGAACTGGCCGAGCGTCCTTTCGACCCGATCCGAGACATCGAACCGCTATTCGGCGTGTGCGACGCGCAGGGACTGACAGACTCTCGTGGATTCGACATCGTGGTGGCCGAACGCGACCCTGACAGGCTCAAAGCATGGATCTCAGCCTACCTGGAGACGTTCGAAGAGTCTGAAGATGTGGCCATCCACGTCCTACCGGGTTCCGGAGACTGTGAACGGATCATCCTGGAAGCCATCGAGGAAGCGAACGTATCACCGGATCAAATCCCGGACCTCAACGTGCTCGCTCCTTCGAATCATCCCGGCACATGGGCAAGCATCGTGCAATCTGCGGACCTTGTTCTCGGCCCGCAGGAGCTCGTGTGCGCTGCCCGGGACATCGGCGCCAAGGGATGGAGTGAACCGGGCACCGGGGTCCTTCGTCGTGCCTTCGAGGCTGGAAGCACGGTACCTGACGCCCTGACGACAGTGAGGTCCGAGTTGCCAGGATTCCCCGCGTGACCCCCTACTCGGGTCAGGAAGAACAGGTGCGAGACCATGGCTGAGACGGCTCTGACGTTTGATCCGGTGTGGGAGACGCTGTACGCATCAGGACAGCATCTCAACCGCTATCCGTTCAACAACGTGCCCAATTTCTTCTTCAGGCACCGGCCCAGAGACAGGTCCCTGGAGAACACGGTCGTGCTCGAGGTGGGATTCGGGGCAGGCAACAACCTC
>JBEIFE010000428.1:0-2399 GCA_040382575.1 Candidatus Sericytochromatia bacterium | reverse complement strand
TGGGCTCGGAGCTTTTCAGCGAAGCGACGACTACCCGAATCCAGGCGGTTCAAGGGGAGAATCGGCAAAACCTGGCGAGGCGAGGCGAGATCGATGGCCGCCCCCAGAATGGCCATGCGGGATTCGAATCGCTGCACGATGGCATGACAGAGCTGCAACATCTCGCGTGAGCGAGTCATCTCCTGGTCGAGGACGACCGGATTGATCGTCAGAGGTCGCGTGACTCGCTGGCCAAGGGGAGCCGTGGGCTGACGCTTGAATTCGTCAGGTCCTCCGCCACTCGAGGATGTACTTGAGCCCGGTACGTTCGAACCACGCTGAAACAGGTCTCGTGTCGACATCTGCGAAACCTCTCGAGAGACGACGATGCGCAAACCCGATGGTCATCATGCCCGACACAGGATGACCCGAAACCCGTCCGGGACACCGCAGGAAACCTTGTTGAATTCAGCCTGAAACGGTATGATACAACTTAAAATTCTTTTAAAAGAGACAGTGACGGAGATCGCCCGAGTGTCCCCCCAGCTCCCAGTCAATCAGATGCAAGCGGCCTACGCCTTCCTGGCGGCTGTCTTGCTGGGCGCGGGTCTCGGATGGTGGGCTGATCGGACATGGCGCAGCTCTCCGATTGGCCTGCTCGCGGGAACCGGCCTGGGCTTCGCCCTCGGTCTCGCCGGTCTCTGGCGCGCGCTCACCGAGGATGGCAGATGACGCCCACCACGACGTTACCCAGCCTCGAACGAGCCATCCACCGCCAGATGCTGCCGGTCCTTGCCGTGATGGCCGTGGCCGCCCTTTTTCCCCCGTTCCATCAGGCCGCCTTCTCTCTGGCGCTCGGCTGGGGCGCCGCTTGGATGTATTACGTCATCCTTGGAAGGGGAGTTCGCAAGCTCTTCACAAAAGGGGATAGCGGGCGGGCGCACGCGGGACAGGTCCTCGTCAGGCAAGGCGTCTGTCTGCTGGCACTCATGCTTGCTTTCCGCTGGTTCGGGAACTGGGGCTGGCTCGCCCTGGCCTCCCTGCTGGTGGGTCGTCACTGGGTCATGTTCGCGGCATCAACCGATGTCGCGCTCAGGCTCAGGTAATTTCTGGAGGTTCCCTTGTCGCAGTTGATGTTCCGGATGGCCAGCTCCGAGCTGGGCGAACATACGGTGAACGCGGCCAGCGAGGTCGCCCATGGAGCGGGTGAAGCTGCTCACCACGCCGAGGGCGGCATCCAGCTCGGCGTTCACTGGACCGTGGGTGAAGGCTTCAACACCCTGCACGTCGACACCATCATGTACACCGTGATGGTCATGGCCCTGTGCCTGGCCCTGTTTGGCGCCCTGGGGAAATTCGTCGCTCTGCGTCCGGGTTCGCACGGGATCAAGCGCTCCAGCTTCATCGAGCAGCTGGTTGGCTTCATCCAGGGCGTCCTGCGTGACTTCGTGGGACACGATGCCCCCAAGTTCCTGTGGTACATCGGTTCGCTGTTCGTCTTCATCCTGGTGTCGAACTGGCTCGCCCTGCTCCCGTGGCGCGCCTGGGAGCTCTATGGCCTGGGCGAGAGTCTTCAGGCCCTGTTCGGCACGCCGCATCCCCTCGTGTACGAGGCGCCCACGGCGGACCTCAACACCACGGCAGCCCTGGCAATCGCCTCGCTTGCGATGTACTGGGTTGCTGGCATCTCGAAGCATGGCATCGGCGGGTTCCTGAACCACCACTGGTTCGCCAAGCCCGCGGCTCTGGCGCCGGTCCGTATCATCGAAGACGTGACCCGTCCCCTCTCACTTGCTCTCCGACTTTTTGCCAACATCGTCGCGGGTCACATCGTGGGAGTCGTGCTCCTGCAGATGACGCTCGTGGGCGCTGCGGCGCTGCTCCCCCTGGAGCTCTTCGTGGGCGCCATCCAGGCGTTCATCTTCTCGACCCTCTCGGCCTCCTACATCGGGGGCGCCGTCGAGGACCATCACTAGTCCCCCCCTCGCACCAGGCACCCTCTGTCGAAAGGAATCTGCTTCACCATGGCTCTTTCTCCTGAAACCCTCGCCCAGGTCGCTCCCGCGCTCGGCCAGCTCGGCGGTCTCGCCGCCCTCGGCGCCGGCATCGCGATGGGCTTCGGCGCGCTCGGCCCCGGCATCGGCGAAGGCAACCTGTTCGCCAAGACCCTCGAGGGCATCGCTCGTCAGCCCGAACTGCAGGGCAAGCTCCAGGGCACGATGTTCATCACCTTCGCCCTGGTCGAGGTTCTCGCGCTGCTGTGCTTCGTCGTCGCGATGCTGCTCGTGACGGGTATCGCGCAGCCCGCGCTCAACGCCCTCGGTATCTAGTGACCCGCCGCGGGTGGATCAGGTGATCCACCCGCCCCCCCTTTCTGGGAGCCAATCCCATGCTGGAACTCAACCTGACCTTGCTGGTCC
>JBEIFE010000427.1:0-2400 GCA_040382575.1 Candidatus Sericytochromatia bacterium | reverse complement strand
GGGCACCGTCATCCCCAGGGAGCGCGGCGTCGCAGCTGCAGCAGCGGAGGCAGCGGCGGCTGCAGCTGCCGCGCCCATGCCGCCTGGGAAGAGCGGGCCCTCTGGCCGCTTCTCCCCTGAGGCGAGCCGCCTTCGGGCAGCGACGGAAGACCCTGGCCAACGCCCTGGGAGTGCTGGGGATCTCGCGGCCGATTCTGGACCAGGCGATCGCCTCGGTGGGCATTCCGGCCCAGGCCCGTGGCGAAACTTTACCGCTTGAAACGTATGTCTCTCTGGCGCACGAATTGAAAGCTCTCCAGCAGAACAAACCTTGAAGATCACGTTTCGGGCGGCTGATCTGGACTTCCAGGCAAAGCCGTTCGACGGGGTGGGCCCTCGATCAGCTTGCGGCTGACAGGATCGACGGGACGGCGCTGGGTCGAGTCCAGTTCCGTCCTTCTCGGCATGGGAGGAACCATCGGGGGCTCGTGAGAGGGGGGCTGCAGACCTTCCCTTGCTGGTACCGGTGGAACGGTGACCTGAGCAGGACGAGGCAATGGTCGCCTGGCGGGCGCGGAAGACCGGAGCAGCGCGATCAGGCGATCGTAGACCCCGCCCAGAGCGGCCATTCCGAACAGATACCCGATCAATCCAGGCAATTCCTGGACATGCGTCTGACCGAGACGCCACCACGCCTCCATCTGGCTCAACGCTGAAGCCGCAGCCAGTTCGGATGCGGAACCGATCGTCCAGATCACGACCAGAGCCAGCAGTAAACTCCTGAGCCGACCAGCGAATCCGCTGCCCCGACCAAGCCTCGCACCGAGAAAAGCCCCGATCGGAAACATCACCAGATACGGGAAAGTGCTGGCCTGGGCATAGTCCCAACCACCGCCCCCACCGAACACGGACCAGCCCGAGAGCCCAAGGCCCAGATAAGCGAGTTGACTGAGTGCCGCCGTCACGGGAGTCAGTGTCGTGGCCGCCAGACATACGGCCAGCAACTGGGCACTCGTTTCCGCGACTCCGACCTGCAAGGGCCCGATTGTGTAGAAAACGTCGGGGCGGCTGAGAGCCGTCACACCCCACCACGCGAAAGGCAGCGGGATGCAGCAGAAGGTCCCCAGAACCGTGAGGCTGGCGAACAAAGCCAGCCGGTAAAGATTGAGCATGACGGCCACTCCGATGTCCATCGTAGCCGTCAATGAGCTGTATGGCCAGTGATGAGCGGCACCGGGCGGTTTGACATCGCCTGATTCAAAACCGTACACTCTTGGCGTTTTCTTAACCTCACGGCCCATGCTGGTGGGCCAACCGCCGCGTGAACCGGCCACACTCCGGAGGCATCTGTCTTGAGCCCCAGAACGGTCCTGCTCGTCCTCGTCTTTCTGCTGACGCTGGGCGCGATCTACGTGATCCAGGATGAAAAGCGTTTCCCCACCCGTTATGGCCTGGATATCCAGGGCGGGATGCACCTCGTCCTCGAGGCCCGCGACACCGACACCGTCAAAGTGACCCCCGAGGTCATGCAGAGCGTCATCGCCGTGGTTCGTAACCGGGTCGACGCGACCGGGGTCAACGAGCCCATCATCCAGAAAAAGGGCGAACGGCAAGTCCTCGTGGAACTCGCCGGTATCAAGGATCCCGATCGGGCCCGTGAACTGCTCGGCAAGACGGCCCATCTCACGTTCTGGGAGCTCCCCTCCGGGATGCAGTCTCCACCTCTCGCATCGGGAAGCAAGAGTCCCTGGATGAAGACCGATCTGGATGGATCCATGCTGGCCCAGGCCAAGGCGGAACCCGATCCGAACGGTGGTGGCTGGCAGATCTTGCTGAAGTTCAATACCGAGGGTGCGAGGCTCTTCGGTGAAATTTCCAGCCGGAACGTCGGTCGTCCCGTCGCCATCCGTCTGGATGAACAGGAGATTTCGGCTCCCGTCATCCAGGGGCCGATCCTGGGCGGTTCGGCGCAGATCTCGGGCCGCTTTGACGCCCAGGCGGCTCAGACGCTCGCGGTCCAGTTGCGGGCAGGTGCGCTGCCCGTACCCCTGATCGAGGTCGAGAATCGCACGGTCGGTCCTACCCTTGGCCGGGATACGGTCAAGGCCAGTGTTCGCGCCGGTATCGTGGGCTTCTTGCTGGTCGTGGCGTTCATGCTTCTGTACTACCGCCTGCCAGGTCTGGTGGCCGACATCAGTCTTGCTGTCTATGCCCTTCTGGTCTTCGCCATTTTCAAGCTCGTCCCGGTCACGCTGACCGTTCCCGGCATTGCCGGATTCATCCTGTCGATCGGTATGGCCGTCGATGCGAACGTGCTGATCTTCGAACGGACCAAGGAAGAACTCAAGCGCGGACGCAGCCTGTATGCCGCCATCGAGATCGGATTCAAGCGCGCCTTCACGGCCATCTTCGACTCGAACT
>JBEIFE010000426.1:0-2409 GCA_040382575.1 Candidatus Sericytochromatia bacterium | reverse complement strand
GAGCGGTGTGCCGCATTTGATGGGACGCGGCGTACGCAGGCCGAGCACCTGCTCGAGCAAGGCGGGGTTCAAGCCGAATCCGGGACGGATCGCCCGCACGTGCTGCTCGGTCAGGACATCCCCGGCCTCGAGATCCCGGACCACGTACAGGGACCTCCGGAAACGCATCGAAGACTTCTCGCAGGCAGCCATCCCGTAGTGCACCTCTCCGAGCGCCTGCCAGGCCCGCTCGGTCTCGACCACCAGCGCAGCAAGCTCGGAGGGTTCCAGCGAGAAGGCCGCATCGACGCCCCCCTCTGAGCGCAGCAAGGTGAAGTGCTTTTCGATGACCACCGCCCCCATGGCGACGGCCGCGGTGGCGACACCGATCCCGGCCGTATGGTCGGAAAGCCCGGTATGCACGCCGAACAGGTCCCGCATGTGGGGAATGGTCCGGATATGACTGTGCTCGGGGTTGGCGGGATAGGTGCTCGTGCATTTGAGCAGGACCAGATCCCGACATCCCCCCTCGCGCAGTGTCCGGACCGCCATGTCCAGGTCAGACAGGGAGGCCATCCCCGTCGAGAGGATGACCGGCTTGCCCGTGGCCGCGACGTGGCGGAGCAACTGCACGTCCTGCACCTCGAAAGAGGCGATCTTGTAGGCTGGCACGGAGAGCCCCTCGAGGAAATCGACGGCCGTCCGATCGAAGGGAGTGCTGAAACAGACCATCCCGTGAGAGGCGCAGCGCGCCATGATCGGAGCATGCCACTCCCAAGGCGTGTGGGCTTCCTGGTACAGCTCGTGCAGCCGGCGCCCATACCAGGGACTTTCCGGATCCGAGATCTCGAAGTCTCCTCCCGGAACGTCGAGCGTCATGGTATCGGCCGTGTAGGTCTGCAATTTCATGGCGTGAGCGCCTGCTGCCGCTGCCGCATCGACGATGGCAAGCGCCCGGTCCAGGGACTGGTTGTGGTTCCCCGACATCTCCGCGATGACGAATGGCGGGGCATCGGGCCCGACCCGGCGATCGCCGATGAAAAAACTGGACAGGTTCAAGGTTCAGAACTCCCGGAAGACGACAGGATGGAGACGGGCCGAGGCATGCCCTCCATACCCCCGAAGCGTGGGGTCAAGCCAGGACGGGAGGATCACTATCATCCCCCGGTTCCTCGAGCAAGACCTGGATGACCCGGTCTGCACCCTGACCATCGACCAGGGCCCGACCACGCTCCACCATCCGACGTCGCTCGGCGGGATGAGCGCGGAGTTCGCTCAGGTGAGCCATCAGCCCGGGCACGTGACAATCGCCGATCGAACCGGCGAGACGAACGACCCCCATCGAATCGAGGGCCCTGGCCGTCGCCTCCTGGTTGCGAGCCAGCGTGACGACGAGAGAGGGAAGGCCCATCACGCAGCGTTCCCACTGCGTCGAGCCACAGGCCCCCAGCGCCATGTCGACCCGGGACATCAGGCGTGGCATGTCCTGGCCGAGTCCTGGCAGGGCCCGATAACCGACCGATTCCGAAAGGGCCATGAGCGCCTCGCGGCGTGGATCGGTTGCCCCCACCAGGACGATGACGTCGCGACCGGGCCATTGGAGGCGGGCCAGGGCTTCGAGGCTTGCCTGCAAGATCCCGCCTCGATCAGTCCCCCCGAAATACACCAGGATCCGGGATCCGGCCCCAGGTCTGCGGCGCAGAGTCCTGGCTCGACGGAGAAAGGCTGGCCGGAGCGGGACGTAGCGCGGCCCCAGCAGCAATCGGGTCCGCGACGATACGAGGTCATGATAACGTGCGCTCGGCTCGGAATGGACATTGGGATCCAGGAGAACATCGACCTCGTGGGGGCGATTCGCGAGATCGTCGATGGCGAGCAGGCGTCGCACGCGGGTTCGAACCCGCTCTTCCCAGGGTCGCGACAGACCGTAGTGATCGACGATCGCCAGATCCGCCCCGCCCGCAGCATCGAGCAACTCGATGGTGGCATCGGCATCTTCGGCCTCGGAAACCCCGAGTCCCCCGTCTTCGGGATTGGCTCCATCCGCTGGAATGATTCCAGGAAGTCGCAACACGGGGAACCCCTGGGATGTCTCCACCCAGTCCGACAGGTGCCCAGGATGCTCGCGACTGATCAAGGTGACCTGACACCCGCGAACCCGGAGACCTCGAGCCAGCACAAGGCAGCGCATCAGATGCCCCGTCCCGAGCAAGGTCGAGGCATCCACGCGAATGGCGACGCGTGGCATCACGACTCACGTCTCCCGGGAAGGCGACCGGGCGACATCCGTTCCCTCAGAATCGAACCTGACGCCGGCATCTGTTACAGCCCCCCGACATCAAGAACCACGGAAGAATCCGTACGACGCATGAACTGAAGAATGCTGCCGTCATCCCGCTCGAGAACGAAGCCACACCTCGAAAAGCACTG
>JBEIFE010000425.1:0-2428 GCA_040382575.1 Candidatus Sericytochromatia bacterium | reverse complement strand
GGATCGCTGGGACCAGACGATGCGCAACGCCCGGAACACGGCGATCGCCGTGACGACGGGTGGCGGTGTCATCGGAACGGGGACGGCGATCGCCGGAGCCGTGAAAGCCGGAAGCGTGGGCCTGGGCACCGTTCTGGCCGGGATCGGCACCGGTGCGGCCACGGGGCTAGGGATCGGGGTGGTGGCGGGCACAGTGGTCGGAGCAGGGGTCGTGGCGGTACAGCTGGGCACGGAGGCCAATCGCGCCGCTCGACGACCCGTCAACGTCCATGCGGTGGACATCTTCGCCGAGCGCCGCTGGACCCGCTGAACCGACCGGAATCCGATTCTCAGCCGCTGATCCTCTCCGGGTGACGGGGGTCAGCGGTTCTCTTCGAGGTTGAATTCAGTCAGCACCTGGTTCCCCTTGTTCCCGAAGGCCTCGAAGCGGTCCGTGTCGGTATGGAAAACGGCACGGTCCGCCTCCATCCAGTCCCCCGAATCCCGACGGATCCGCACGTTTTCCGTGAGAACCAGCGTCTGGTCCCGGTCCGAGAAGACGGCCCGCTTGCCCGTCGCATGCCGGTCCTTCTGATCGACCGTCACGAGCGGCCCCGTCAGCACGGCATCGTTGGTGACCTGATCGACCTCGAGCTTCTGCCCCCGGGCGACGATGGCTTCCTGGAGTGCCTTGTCGCGCTCGGCATCAGGCTTCGTGGTATCGACCAGGTCTTCCCGGACGAGCCAGTCCCCCTTGATCTGGGTGAGCACGACGTCACCGTCCATCACCGTCCGGTTGCGGGCATGGTCCATGAAGGCGTGGCGAGCCTCGCCACGCTTCTCGCGCTGGAAGAACACGACACGGCCGTCGAACTCGGCGTCTTTGCGAGCCGACCAGTAGGTCATCCGATCCGCCTGGATGCTCGTGTCCTCGTGGCGAATGGCCACCTTCAGCTTGTCGCGACGGTTCTTGCTGGACGGCTTCGCAGACGGCTCACCAGAGCGCACGAGATGGACCTTGCCCTGAGCCACCATGCGCTTCTCGCGGTGGTACATGACCATGGCCTCCCCCTTGAGGGTCGTCCGGGGCTCATCGCGAGGGGTCTGGACAAGGTCGAAGGGAGTCTCGAAAGTCGAGACCCGGGTGCGGGAATCGTGCCGCAGGCGCTCGGTCCGGATGACGGCATCGTCCTGCACGACCTTCACCTGCCCCCAGATCAGGGCCATCTGGCTCTTGCGGTCGAACTGGAGACGCTCGGACTGGATCCGGACGGCCCCCTTGACGGGCTTCGCGGGTGGTCTGGGTGGAGCCGACGGATCCGGCGTCACGACGGGCAGCGGCGACGCCATCCAACCTGGCAGCGCCGGTGGCGGAGGCGGGAGAAGACCGGCCGGGATGGGCGGCGGGGCGGGGGGCAAGGTAACGGAGGGGGCCGGGGTTCCCGTCCCGGCAAGGGAAGGCAGCGCAAGACCCGTCAGCACGAGGCAGATTGCCCCCGCGACCGTGACATCGAGACGATTCACCATGGGCGATCTCCGGATTCGAGAGGAGCCACCAGGTCGACGGCTCCCGCCAGTTCGATCTGCTCGATTTCGGTGTCCACCGTGGCACGATGCGCCTGCAGCCGCATGTGATCCCGCGTCCACAGACGCATGGCCGCATCGGCCACCATCTGGTGGCGACGCACGCGATAGACGACCCGATCAGCCACCAGGCGATCGCCCTCGGGCATCGTGAAACTGGCCGTGCCGGTCATCGTCATCTCCTCGAGCATGCTGTCGTACTCGGCCCGCTCCGAATGCCACCGCACCTGCCGGGTACGATCGGGGGTCACCGGCTCGGGAGTCGCTCCCGGTGGCCGCATCGTCTCGTCCGGCTGGTCCTTCCAGTCGCGCAGATTGTAGAACACGCCGTGCGGTTTCCGCTCGAAGGTGATGAACTGCTGGTTCTGGGATGCCGTGACCCGGTCGGACTCGATGCGCCAGCGGAGTGTGCCCTGATCCCGTCCCTGCAGGACGACCTGGTCGAAAGCCGTCTCGATCTGCGGCTCCAGGGGCGGAGTATCCGCCGGGAGGACGGGACTGACGACCCGGGGCTGATGCCTCAGAAACCACATGCTCGCCCCGAGGACGGCTCCGACCCCGATCAAGGCAGCGACCCGCCTGAACCACCGCTCATGCATGGCGTCGTCCCAGCGGCAGAATGGCCAGCAAAGCCGCGAGGAGCATCATGACCACGGCAGGCCCCTCTCCGCTGCGCACATACGGGGTGGTTCCGCGCCCCCGCGTGACCGTGCCGGTGAGTGCAGTCTCGATGGCCCACGGCGCCTCGGCCACGATCTGACCCGAGGCGGAGACGAGCGCAGACGCTCCGGTATTGGCCGCCTGGACGAACGGACGCCCCGTCTCGACGGCCCGGAGCACTCCCTGAGCGAGATGCTGCTGGAGC
>JBEIFE010000424.1:0-2432 GCA_040382575.1 Candidatus Sericytochromatia bacterium | reverse complement strand
CCGAGATCCAGGCCGCCACGCGCGCGCACGTCCTCTGCGCCGGCGACCCCGTGGGGGCCCAGGGAGGCCGTGACTTCTGCGCGCGGCTGGGGTTGCCCGTGGACCTCGTGACGGGGCCCGCCACCGACAACTCGGTCGGTACCGACTTCGTGCGCGACGAGCTCGGGCTGCGCACGGCCAACGCCCGCCGCGAGGGCGCCCGCCTGTACGACCTGGTCAACGAGACGCTGCTCGCGCGCCTCACGCGCGAGGAGGTCGAGGCATGACGCCCCCCCTGAAGGTGGGCGTCTGGGGCGCGACGGGCTATGCCGGCGCCGAGCTGCTGCGCCTGGGCCTCGCGCATCCGGGCATCGACTTCGTGCACCTGGCGAGCGCGTCGCACGCCGGGCTGCCCATCCATCGCGTGTTCCCGGCCCTCGAGGGCATCCTCGACACGGACCTCGACCCGCTCGACCCCGCGACGGCCGCGGGCTGTGACGTGCTGTTCTCGTGCCTGCCGCACGGCGAGAGCCATGCGCGCCTGGCGCCGCTGGTCGACCGCGTCGCGATCATCGATCTGTCGGGCGACTTCCGGCTCGACACCTCGCTGAACCACGAGTCGGCCTATGGCCACGCGCATCCGCATCCGGAGCTGCTCGAGCGCTTCGTGTACGGCCTGCCCGAGCTCCATCGCGATCGCCTCGTCGGCTCCCGCACCATCGCGAACCCGGGCTGCTTCGCCACGGCCTGCGCCCTGGCCCTCCTGCCCCTCGCCCGCGAGGGCTGGCTCTCGGGGCACGTCGCCCTCAGTGCCGTCACGGGCAGCAGCGGCTCGGGTGCGAAACCCGCCGCCGGCACGCACCACCCGAACCGCTCGCAGGATTTCCACGCCTACAAACCGCTCGCGCACCAGCACGAGCCCGAGATCGCCATGGCCCTGCGCCAGGCCGGGGGACGCGACTTCACGCTGGACCTCGTGACGCACTCGGCGCCGCTCGTGCGTGGCATCCACGTGACGGCCTTCGTGGCCCTGCCCCCCGGCATCGACGACGAGCAGGTCCAGGCCGCCTACCGCCGCCACCACGCCCCCGAGCCCTTCGTGCGCCTGATCTCCGAAGCCCACGTGGCACGCGTGCGCGGGCTCAACATGTGCGACGTCGCCCTCAAGGTGCGGGGTCGGACCCTGGTCGTCATGGCCGCCATCGACAACCTGGTGCGTGGCGCGAGCGGCCAGGCGGTGCATAATTTCAATCTCGCCCACGGTTTCCCCGAGACGACGGGCCTCTCCCTGGCCCCGATGGTGGTCTGATGCAGACGCAGGAATCGACTCACGTCACGTTCACCCAGGAGCCGGCGCACGAGCTGGGCACCTACACCAAGTACCCCGTGGCGATCGTCCGCGGCCGCGGCTGCCGGGTGTATGACACCGAGGGGCGCGAGTACCTCGACTTCTACGCCGGGCACGCCGTCTGCTCGCTGGGGCACTGTCACCCGCGCGTGGTCGAGGCCGTCCGGAAGCAGGCCGGAGAGCTCCTGTTCTACTCGAACATCTGCTACTCGCCGCCCCGTGGCGCCCTGGCCGAGCGGCTGGTGAAGGGCGCCCCCGAGGGCATCGGCAAGGTCTTCTTCTGCAACTCGGGCTCCGAGGCCAACGAGGCCGCGCTCAAGATGGCCCGCCGCTTCACGGGCAAGACCGAGATCATCTCGTTTCACGGCTCGTTTCACGGCCGGACGGTCGGGGCGCTCGCCGCGACGGGGATGCCGAGCTACCACCAGTTCCAGCCCGAGCTGCCCGGGACGGTCTTCGCGACCTTCGGGGACCTCGCCTCGGTCGAGGCGCTCGTCACCGAGCGGACGGCCGGCATCATCGTCGAGATGATCCAGAGCATCGGCGGCATCCAGGTGGCGGAGCCCGCGTTCTATCAGGGGCTGCGGGAGCTCGCCGATCGCCACGGGCTGGTGCTCATCGCCGACGAGATCCAGTCGGGCCTGGCGCGCGGGGGCACCACCATGTGGTTCAGCCAGAAGGTCGGCATGCGCCCCGACCTGGTCACGACGGCCAAGGCGATCGCCGGCGGTCTGCCCATGGGCGCGACGCTCGTCTCGGAGGCGATCGCCTCGACCATCCGCCCCAACGAGCACGGCACGACCTTCGGCGGGGGCCCCGTGGCCGCCGCGGCCGCCCTCGAGGTGCTGACCATCCTCGAGGAAGAGCGCCTGGCCGAGCGCGCCGAGGTCCTGGGTGAGCGCCTCCGCGCCGAGCTGCGGACCCTCCCGGGCGTCCGCGAGGTGCGCGGGCAGGGGCTGCTCATCGGGGTGGCCCTCGACCGGCCGGCGGGTCCCCTGGTGTCGAAGGGCTGGACGCAGGGCCTCATCGTGGGCGGCAGCGGCCTGCCCGACACCCTTCGCGTCATTCCGCCCCTCACCGTCACGGACGCCGACGTCGAGGAGTT
>JBEIFE010000423.1:0-2435 GCA_040382575.1 Candidatus Sericytochromatia bacterium | reverse complement strand
GCCTGGTGGCGCCGCGTCTCACGGTCAGCGAGCCTTGCGATTTCACCGCGCAGGTCGTCGATGTCGGTATCCAGCGTGGACAGACGTTCCTGGAGCTGACCACCGAGACCCTCGAAGGCTTGCAGTTTCTCGTCAATACGGTCGATGGCCGTTCCCGTACTGGTCGCTTGCGCGCCGAGCCCCGTTTCGAGAACTTCACTCCGCTTCTCGGTTGCCGCGAGTCGTTCGGAGACCTGGTTCATCTGCTGCTCGAGGCGGCTCGAATGATCCCGGATATCCCCGAGTTCTGCCATCTGGGTTCCCAGTAGCCCCGTCTGATCTCCGAGACGTGCAAGGTCATCGTGGATGGTGGCAACCCGGTCATCCAGGGTACTCACCCGGTTCTGGATCGTGTCGATTCGCTGCACCGAATCGTCCCGCCAGACATTGACCGTGGCTTTCCAGCTTTCATGATTCGCACAGAGCTCGTCCAGGCGGGATTCCCAGACGTCCGTCCGGGTCTCGACATCCCGCAGTCTGGATCGTTCGGTCTGGATGGCAGCCGCACCCTCGACGCTGGTACGCTCTGCACGGTCCAGCCGGGATCCAAGCGTTGTCTCGATGGATGCGAGCCGCTCCCACAGATCCTGTTGCTCCTGCTGCGAGGTCCTGGTGAGGTCCGTCAACCGGCCTTCGACTTCTCTGGAGCGATCGCGGAGGTCCGAGGCCAGCCTGTCTTGCTGGTCTACCAGCTGGGCGAGACGGTTCGTTTGCGCCTCGACCTGCTCGGGCAGGTGGGTCAGCCTCTCGGAACCGCGCTCCAGTCTGGTGACCTGGTCACCCAGCGCCCCCAGGCGGAAGGTCTGGTTTTCTTGCTGTTCGCTGATGAAGTGGTGGCGCTCATCGGCCCGCGCCTCGAGATGGCCGACCCGGGTTTCCAGGCGAACCTGGTCCGCGTGCATCGCACGCGTCCGGTCATCGAGCGACTCCAGGTCATCGACCCTCGCCTCGAGCTTCACCACGGCGCCTTCGAGAGCTCCACCGCGGCCGGCGCGTTCCCGCTCGATCCGCGCCATGCGTTCGAGCAGGTGATCGAAGCGTTCATTCAGCTCGTGCCAGGTCCGGCCTTCCAGGTTGAGATGAACGACGATCTTGGACAGCTCCCGGTGCAGATCCCGGTTCGCCTCGTCGACCTGTTTTCCCAGTTCGAAGATCAGCGTTTCCACTTCCTCGATGCGCCCTGCGGCCATGGGGTCAGAAGGAACTTCGCCGGGGGTTGCCGTCGCGAGGACTCCTGTGCCGGGGATGGAAAGGTCATGGACCGTGCGGGTCAGGTTTTCGATTCTATGGATGAGGTCGTTCTGGGTAGCGCGGAGCGTTTCCAGGATTCCCGTGATCGGATCGTTCGTCCCGCTTCGTCGCACTTCTTCGAGCGTCGCCTCGAGTGGTTGGACGACCCATTCGACATGACGTGCGACCTGCGCCTTGAGGGTTTCCATCGCCTCCTGGATCTGGCCCTGGAGCGCAACCTCGGTGCCGGTCCTGACGGCACCGATGCTGACCTCGAGGCGCGCGATCTCCGAGGTCAGTTCACCTGCCAGTTCTCCGTGGGCTCGCTCGATGAGGGTGTACCGACTATCCGACTCGGACGCGGTCTTCTCGATGGCCTGCAGGAGTTCGTGATCCATCGTCTCGAGCGCCTGGATCCGTGCTGTTTGGAGCCCGGCACGGGCTTCCAGAGCCTGCTGCTGCTGGCTCATATTTTCCAGCCGTGCGCGACTGATGGTGGCCTGCTCGTCAAAGCTGACCACGCGCTGCTTCAATTCACTCAGCTGGCCATCATGGGCCCAGGTTCGCTTGCGAGCCTCATCGGCGGTGTCTTCGAGCGCTTCCAGGCGTGCCTGGCTGGTTTCGGTCAGATGTGTCTGGCGTGATTCAAGTGTCCGGAGTTCATCGCGGATCCGCTGCGTCTGTTCGTCTAGCCGGTTATAGACCGAATCTTGGATCCGGGCCTGCTCGACATCACGTGACAGCGAGTCGATGCGCGCCGATTGACCCGACAGTTCCGTGGCGAGGTACTCGGCCCGATCCTCGAGATCGCTCAGGCGTTCCGGCCACACCTCGAGCGCATCATCAAGGTCGGTCGCGAGCTGCTCGACCTTTCCGTGAAGGCCTTCCAGGTCCTGTACGCGAGAGGGCAGTGATCGGACGGAATCCAGGGCTTGTTCGAGCGTGTCCAGCCGGACAGGCAGCGATTCCAGTTGCTCGATCCTGTCAGGTAGAGTCGAGAGCGTCTCGATTTCCCCGGGAAGGCTCTCGAGCACCTGGATACGCCCCGGAAGCGTTTCGAGGGCAATTTGACGCGCGTGCAACCCCGACAGGTCGTGCCGGATGCTTCCCTCGATCCTCGACTGCTGGAGACCGAGGCGTTCGAGGCGGGCATCCAGATCCGTATG
>JBEIFE010000422.1:0-2436 GCA_040382575.1 Candidatus Sericytochromatia bacterium | reverse complement strand
GGTCGATCTCGTGATGGTCCTGGTGGATGGCCGCTCGACGGCTGGACGTGGCGACCGGTACGTGGCCGAGTTGCTGGCGAAGGCAGGGCGTCCCGTCATGCTCGTGATCAACAAGGTCGAATCGGGGAAGATCGCGCCCGAGGTCGTCGAGTCGTATCGGGAGCTCGTCCCGACCGTCGCCGAGCATGTCATCTCTGCCCTCTACGGCAAAGGTGTGGCTCCCCTGCTGGCTGATGTCGCTGCTCGCCTGCCCGAAGGCCCTGCCCTCTTCCCCGAGGAAGACGTCACGGACCAGACCGAGCGACAGCTCGCGGGTGAACTCGTGCGGGAGGCCGTGCTGCGCTCGACCTCGGAAGAGGTGCCCCACTCGGTGGCCGTGCTCGTCGACGAGTTCCGTGAACCCGAGACTCCGGCTGACAAGACGTTCATCAAGGCCACGCTCTACGTCGAGCGGGACAGCCAGAAGGGCATCCTCATCGGGGACAAGGGTCTCAAGCTGCGCGAGCTGGGTAGCACGGCCCGGCGCAGCATCGAGAAGGCCCTCGATCGGAAGGTCTATCTCGAACTCTGGGTCAAGGTCATGCCGGGATGGCGAAAGCAGGCGCGTAGTCTGAAGCAACTCGGGTATATCATCGACTGACGGTACCGTTCGGTCCTTTCGGACGACCGTCTTGCACGGAGGCTTGACTGGTGAAGAACGGAATAGTACACGTTTCAAGGTTGCTCTGCCTGACTTTTCTGCTGATGTCCACCGGATGTGCCATGTCGCACGGGGTGATAGCTTCCAGGAATCCCGTCTATCTCGATGAGGCTTCAGGGCAGCTCGATCGGCACTTCAAGGAAGAAGATCGCTATTTTTACGTCCTTTTCGGGCTGATCCCGGTCTATCAGCCCAAACTCGAGGACAAGCTGGCCCCCTACATGCGCAAGGGGGTCCGGGTGGCGAACCTGAAAATCGAGGCGGCCACCACTCCGACGGACGTGGGTATCAGCATCCTCGGACTTCTGGGAGTCCTGATGTCCAGCAGGACGGTTCGTTACGAAGGCGATCTGTTGACCGCTGGCAGAGGGGGTGCAGGCCGTGAATAAGCTGCTCGGTGCGTGTCTGACCGTTTCTCTGCTCGCAGGGTGTTTCAACACCCGGATCTCCCTCATGGATCCGGACGAGTCCACCGAAAGGGTGTCCATGTCGGCCCTGAAGGGGGCCAACCTGGATCACTTCATCGAATTTCAGAACACGGCGTGCTTGTTCTGGGGAATCGTGGCGCCCGACGCGGTCGACCCGAGGAAGGTCCTGGCGCCTTACCTCCAGGGAGGTACCAGGGTCAGCAATCTCAAGATTTCCACGTACGGTTCTTTCACCGATTCGCTTTTTGCTGTTCTGAGCCTGGGGATCTACTGTCCCATGACCATTCAGATCGAGGGAGACGTCGTCGGGACCCGGCCACAGCGACGCAAATGAGCCCCTGTCGCCTCAGAAGGCGTAACCGAAGGTGAAGAAGCCGCCCCAGGTCTCGATCTTGGGGCGGTTTCCGGTATCCAGAGTCAGCGCGCGTCCGTACAGGAGGTTGATGCCCAGCTTGGCGCCGCTGTCCGGACGGTACTGGTAACCGAGCGTCACCCGGGGGACGAGTTCGCTGACTCGCGCCGTCGTTGCCGTGCCATCTGCCACCGAGGCCATGGCCGCACCCAGACCCAGGACGAGGCCTGAAAGGTGTATCTCCGCTGCTCCCCACGGCGCCGTGTAGACCGTTGCCGGATTCCGGGCCTGCTGGGACAGCGACTGGGTGAAATCGAAGCCGCCTGCAAGGTAGACAGCCCCGCCCAGAGAGGCTCTCAGACTCGCCTGGGCGCCTGCAGTCAGGATCCCTGCCTTGGTCCCTTTGGTGCTCAGAATGAGGGGCGACAGGTCGAGATCGACGAACAGGAAACGGGGCTCGACCTTGGGGCGAGACTTGTAGCCTCTGGGGCTATCATTCGACGATTCTCCGGTGCGCTTCCCGGGACGAGCAGGTGTCTCGTCCGATGGCGTGACCTCGGAATCTCGATCTTGGCCTCGGGCCCGCTCCCGGGTAGGCGTCAAAATTTCTTCCCGCCGGGGCAGCTTTTCGGTCCGGGTGACACGCACCTCCCGGATCTCGTCCCGGTAGAAGACCACGAGCTTGCCTTCGAGATCCTTGAGCGTGACGCCCAACTCGGAGTTACTGATGATGGTCCCCCGGATGACCCTGTTGTCCCGGGTGATGACGGTGTCAGCGAACGCCGGGGTCATCCAGGCCCATGCCACGAGACCCGCGACCGTTCCGGCGATGCGTCTGGCCTGCATCCGTGCTCTCCTCTTCGAATCCGCGCCCCCATCTTACCCCCCGGGATTCCGGGGGAACAGGACGGGCGTCACGTTATGCCCTCGTGGGATACTGGACGGGGGAGTCCATC
>JBEIFE010000421.1:0-2443 GCA_040382575.1 Candidatus Sericytochromatia bacterium | reverse complement strand
CGGCGCCCGGTCCCGTCGTCCCGGTCGATCCCCCCCCATCCCCATCCCCCCCGACGTCCGTCAGTGCACCGTTCCGGCAGATCCCGTTCACCCATCCTGCTGGACCGTACGCCCGGCTGGCCGTGTATGACCGACCTTCGCACGAGGTCCTGTGGTTTCCCGGGGCCGGGGTGGGCATCGCCAACGTCTCGCGACTCGACGACGGCATGTGGGCCTACGATGATGGCCGTGACGTGAGCGTCTACGATTCGCATCGCGAGGAACGCGTGGTGGTGGTCCACGGACGCGAGGTGGGGGGCTTCGCCTTCCTGCCGACCTTCGCCACCCGCGAATCGATGTATTTCCTGGGCCAGAGCGAGCCGGGACTGGCTGCCCGCGGGATCGGCTGGCTCTATGCCAAGCGGGAAGAAGCGGGCCCGTCAGGGGGGGCTTCCGGGGCAACGTCGGGCTCGCTCCCCGCATCGAGACCTCCGGGGGTGTCCGTGGCCCTCGGTCAGGCCCGATGGATCGCCCCCGTCAACGCGCTGGCCGCGAAGTTCGGCGGCCTCACGTCCGTCAGTGTCGATGGTCAGGATTCAGCGGTGGCCTTCACCACCACCGCGGGCCGCGTGTTCGTCTACTCGCCCATCACGCGGAAGGTGACCTCGCGACCTCATTTTTCCGAAGAGCCAGGCGAGCAACACGCCACCCAGGTGACGATCGACCCCGTGCAGGGCCGATTCCTGGCCTGGCACGACACCGAGCGACGCACGGTGCTGGTTCTGGACCGCTGGAATGCCGTCATGGAACCGGTCTCGAGCGTTCGCTTCGGGATGGGTGTCATCTCGGTTTCAGCACCCGGCTTCCACGAAACCGACGCAGACACGATCACCGTGACCGTGACCCGGGCGGATGGGACGGAGCAATTGATGGCCTATCGCATCTCGGACGGCAGGGTCGAGACTTTCCCGGTGCTCGACGCGTTCAGGGCTCCGGGGCGACGATCGCCGTCACGACCTTGACCAGATCCGCACGCGTGAAGCGGTGGGACTGTCCCCAGGAGGTCAGGGCCACGTACTGGGGATTGGCGGGATCGGCCCTTTCGATGGCCACCAGGGAGATCGCATGTCGTTCCTGGCCTGGCCTGGAACTGTCGAGTCCTATCCAGATGGGCTGACCTTTCTGAAGCGCGTTTTCCAGGTGGTCGAAATTCGTGGATGCATACGCGTGGTATCGAAGCCCCGTCATGGCGGACAGAACCTTGGCAGCCCCCTCCGGCTTGGCCAGGTGCGCGTCCGCGCTGGTGGGCAAAGTTCGTCCATCGGGGAGATGGATCTTTAGCCCGGACCGCGGGTCATCCGACATCATCCGGGGATTGCGGAAATCGTGTTCCGGCTTTTCCACCGAGAGCTGCAAGGCCGCGTCCTGGAACAGCCTTGAAGAATCCGTCCGGCCGCTGTTGTCCAGAAGTTCGCCCTCGGCTTCACGGCGCATCTCGGTTCCGTTGCGGAGCGTGACCACGCCCTCCTCGGATGCGAGACCCGTCACGATGCGCGCATATTCCGCCGGATCCGTGGAAGCCATCGCGTTCTGCACGGCGCCTGCAGCGCAGGTTCCACGTGCCGCCTGGTTGATGGAGGCGGGGTCAGCGAGTTCCTGGACCACGTCGGCCAGAATGACCGGCATCTGGAGCGGTTCCTGGGCCTTCCGCGTGGAGGCATCCGCGAGAGTCTCGAGCAAGGAACGCCCGGTGGCGGAGGGTCTCGAATCCGTCAGACGACCGGACACCAGCAGGGACTCGAAGGCCACCCGGGCGATCGGATCCCCGGCCAGCATCCCGTGAATCCGGTCGAAGGCCTGGACCAGATTGGCCGGTGCGGTCGACTTCCAGTTCAGGAGGTCAGGCTGCAATTGCTGCGAGATCGGAGCCAGTTGCTTCGAGACCTCCACGAGTTCATCGAGCGCTCGGCCGTTCTGTCGGACCAGAGCAAAATGTTCCAGGTTGGACAGGCGACTTTCCGTGGTCGAGCGCGCGGGGTTGATCTCCGCCCGATCGGGCGAGAGCTCACCCAGGCTGGACACCTTCAGATAGGCCCGGGATCCCCCGTAGGCGTTGAGACCTCTGAGGGAGTCGCTTGACTAAGGAAGGCAACGGCCGGCCGGGCGCCGGGTCGGCTCCGATATGGATTTGACATCGCCCGGGCGAGGTGCGGGAGTCTGCGGCGCGATGGAAGGAAGGCTAGCTGCCGGTTGCGCAGGGGTAGCCCCGCGGGATGGCGTGAGCCCTGGCAGCGATCCTGGAAGGCTCATGCGCGTATTCAAGGTGGGCCTCCCGTTTCCGTGCGCACGGGATGCTTGTCGAGACGTGGCGTCCGGGCTTTCTTTTAGCGCCTGGAAATCTATGTTAAAGGTTCATTTATTGACCAGTACAGAACAGGGGGCCCCGCACGGGGCCCCCTGTTTG
>JBEIFE010000420.1:0-2449 GCA_040382575.1 Candidatus Sericytochromatia bacterium | reverse complement strand
TCCTGGTGACGCACGACATCCGCGAGGCCCGGGCCCTGGAAGCCTTGCAGTCGACGGGCGAACATCTCGTGCTGGTTGCCCTGACCATGGCGATCGCCGCCGCCATCGGGATACCGCTCGGAGTCTGGCTTCACCGCCATGCGCGTGTCGGTCGGTGGATCCTGGGCCTCACGGGGGTGGCGCAGACCATCCCGAGTCTCGCCCTCTTCGGCTTCCTGATCCCCCTGCACCTGGCCGTCGGGGGCGTGTTGCTCGTCGGTGGGATCGGTCCCAGGACGGCGATCGCCGTGCTGGTCCTCTATGCGCTGTTGCCCGTCGTCCGGAATACCGTCACGGGGCTGCAATCGGTCGATCCGCGGGTGCGGGAGGCCGGGGTGGCGATGGGCCTGACGCCCTCCCAGCTCTTCTGGAAGGTCGAGTTTCCGCTGGCATGGAGCGTCATCCTGGCCGGCCTGCGGGTCGCGACGATCGCGACGGTCGGAACGGCGACGGTCGCGGCGGCGATCGACGCCGGCGGACTGGGGAAATTCATCTTCCGGGGCCTCCGGATGAATGATCACGGTCTGATCTGGATGGGGGCCCTCCCTTCAGCGGCGATCGCCCTGCTGCTGGACGGACTCTTCGGGGCCCTCGAGCGTTTCCGATTGCCTGCTGCTTTCCGGTCCCGGCAGGCGCGCCTGCTGGCGGTCTCGAGCCTGGTCTTGCTGGTCCTCACGGGGCTGGGAGTCCGGGCCTGGAGGGCGAGCAGCCCGCAGCCGTCCGTCCGCGTGGTGGTGGGTGCCAAGGACTTCACGGAACAATGGATCCTCGGGGAGCTGGTGGCTCAATCACTCGAGCGTGAAGCCGGGATCGAGGTGGTCAGGCGTTTCGATCTCGGTGGAAATCTGGCTCACGATGCCCTCGTCGCAGGGGATCTGGATGTCTACGTCGAGTACACCGGTACGGCCTGGATGGCCATCCTACGGGAGTCTTACCAGCCCGGGATGACCGACCTCCTCGCGCGGGTGCGGGCAGCGTACCGGAGTCGATACTCGCTCGAGGTACTCGATTCGCTGGGATTTGATGACAGCTTCGCGCTGCTGGTCCGCCCGGAGACCGCGAAGCCCTTGCCTGCCAACACCTTCTCGGCTGCGGTACCGCATGCCAGGACGTGGAAAGCCGCGTTCGGACACGACTTTCTGGTGAGGGGCGATGGCTACCCCGGGCTCGTCAAGGCCTATGGTCTGCGCCTCGCCGAGCCGCCGCGTGAGATGGATCTGGCCCTGACCTACCAGGCGCTCGTCTCGAGCCAGGTGGACCTCATTGCGGGCAATGCCACCGACGGGATGATCACCCGTCATGGCCTCGTCCAGCTCGAAGATGATCGGCACTTCTTCCCGCCCTACGAGGCCGTCCCCGTGGTCAGTCAGGCCACGCTCGCACGGGTGCCCCGTCTGAAGCCAGCACTCACGGCGCTTGCCGGACGGATCGATCGGCAGACGATGCGGACCCTCAATGACGCCGTCGACCACCTGCACCGTGAACCTCGTGACGTCGTCCGGGCCTACCTGGCAGGGAAGACGCCGTGATACCCGTGCGGTTGCGGGGGTGGAGGCGCGTGGCCATGGCTTCATGGCGACGCGCGGATGATCCGACGACGCTGGGGATGCTGGAGCTCGATGTGTCGGCAGCGCTCGCGCTGATCCAGGCATCCAGGGACCTCGGTCAGCCGGTGACCTTTCTGTCGATCGTCGTGCGTGCCCTCGGTGCCGCGATCGCCGAGGTCCCGGAAGCAGCGGCCATGATTCGCCATGGCGGGATCCACGCCCGGGACTCCATCGACGTCTTCGTGCATGTCGATCGAGACGGACGGGATCTGGCAGGGCTGAAGCTCGAGGACGTGCCTTCGCTGTCCGTGCAGGAAGTGGCGAGCCGGATCGCGGTCCGGGCAGCCGCCATCCGTTCAGGCGATAGCACCGAACCCCTTCTCCGGAGCACCGCCTTGACCGATCGCATCCCCGGACCGTTGCTTCCGTGGGCGATCGCATTCCAGGACTGGGTCGTCCATGATCTCGGGATTTCGATCCCCTGGCTGGGCATGCAAGCTGACCCGTTCGGGGTTGCGATGGTGACCAACGTGGGAAGTCTGGGACTCGATCTCGCTTTTCCCCCGATTCCGCCGATCTGTCGCTGCAGCCTCGTCATGGCGCTCGGTCAGGTGCAGGATCGCCCCTGGATGGTCGAGGGTCGAATCGAGATCCGACCGGTCGTCCGGATCGGCATCGCCCTCGATCATCGGTTGCTGGATGGGGCCCATGCCGCACGACTCGCCGGTCGTTTCCGCCATCATCTGGAGCATCCCGCCGCGTGAGCCGGTGACGGGCGAGTGACGTCCGTAACTTGGAAAAAGGGCTTGGATCACGATTGCAAGTATGCTAAGTTCAGGTTAAGCCCCGTTGGTCCTGTTCGC
>JBEIFE010000419.1:0-2449 GCA_040382575.1 Candidatus Sericytochromatia bacterium | reverse complement strand
GGTGGCGAATGGCGTCCGATCCGCTACGAAGAGATGCACGAACGGGTCGTGGCGCTTGCCGCGGGTTTCCTGGGACTCGGGATCGAGAAGGGGGACCGCATCGCTCAGATGAGCGAGAACCGGCCCGAGTGGATCCAGACGGATCTGGCCATTCACCGCGTCGGGGCCATCCATGTGCCGATCTACCAGACTCTCACGCCTGCGCAGATCCGGGAAATCCTGCAGGACTGTCAACCCCGTATCGTGGTCGTCTCGAACGGTGGGTTCCTGGCGCGTGTCCTCGAAGCGATCGAGGGTCTCGACTTCGTCCAGCACGTCCTGCTGCTCGACCCCCTGGAGGCGGCAGCCTTGCCGGCCCGAGTCACGCTGCACGGGGACCTCGTCGCGCGGGGGAGAGAAGGCCTCGAGGGCCAGATCCAGCTCATCGAGCGACGCATGGCGGCAGTCGTCCCTGATGACGTCGCCTCGATCATCTATACGTCGGGCACCACGGGCAAACCCAAGGGGGCGATGCTCACGCACGCCAACTTCGCCTCGAACGTCATCGCAGCTCGTGACCTCATCGGGATCACCCATGAACATTCGTGCCTCAGTTTCCTGCCCCTCAGCCACGTGTTCGAGCGAACGGCCCATTACGTCTTCCTGTCAGCGGGCGCTCTGATCCATTACGCCGAATCCATCGAGGCCGTACCGGCGAACCTGCTCGAGGTACGTCCCGTCTTCATCGCCTCGGTGCCTCGCGTCTTCGAGAAACTGCGCACGCGGATCCTGGCGACCGTGGCAGAAGCCCCCTTCCTCCGACGCACGCTCTTCGACTGGGCGATGCGCGTGGGCTCCGAGGTCGTCGATCGCAAAATGAGCGGTCGCTCGGTTGGCCCGCTGCTCGCCGCGGAATACCAGGTGGCCGAGCAGCTGATTTTCTCGAAGGTTCGCGAGCGTGTCGGTGGGAGGCTGCGGTTCGCGATCGCCGGTGGAGCGCCGCTTTCACCGGAGGTCGGTAAGTTCTTCCTGATTCTCGGGATCGATGTGCTGGAAGGCTACGGTCTGACCGAGACCTCGCCTGTCATCGCATGCAACCGACCCGGCATGATCCGTCTCGGGACGGTCGGAAAGCCCATCGATGGCTGCGAGGTCCGCATCGCGGATGACGGGGAGATTCTTGCCCGCGGTCCGAACATCATGAAAGGCTACTTCGGTAACGAGGAAGCGACCCGCCAGGCCATCGATCCAGAGGGCTGGTTCCACACGGGCGATATCGGCCAGTTCGACCCGGATGGTTTCCTGCGCATTACCGACCGCAAGAAGGAAATCCTGGTGATGTCCAATGGCAAGAACGTTGCCCCTGCGCCCATCGAAAATGCGCTGGTGGTGAGTTCCTTCATCGAGCAGGCCATGGTGATCGGGGACAACCGCAATTACATCACGGCGCTCATCGTTCCAGGATTCGATGCCCTCGAACGTCTGGCCCGTGAGCGCGGTTGGAAGGACTTCTCGCGCGAAACCGTCGGGAATCATCCGGCCGTCCGTGAATTGCTCGTTTCCGAGATCCAGGGGCGGCTCCGCCATTTTGCCCGGTTCGAGCAGGTCAAGGATTTCATCATCCTCGACCGCGAGTTCAGTCTGGAAAAAGACGAGATCACGCCGTCGCTCAAGCTCAAGCGAAGGAACATCCTCCGGCACAACGGGGAGGCCATCGAGCAACTTTATGCGTCGGGCCGGGCCCCCGTGGAGGCCTGAGCAGGCTTCATGGAGCTCCATATCTGCTTCCTTGGCACGGCGGGCTCCGTGCCGACCCCCACCCGCAATCTGTCGGCCACGCTGGTGCAGCGCGGACCCGACCAGTTTCTCGTGGACTGCGGGGAAGGGACTCAGCGGCAACTCATCCGCGAAGGCTCCGGTATTCACGACATCTCGCACGTCCTGCTGACGCATATGCATGCCGACCACTATCTCGGACTGCCTGGCTTGCTCAAGACCTGGGATCTCTGGGGACGGACCTTGCCGGTGGCCGTGCACGGTCCAAGAGGCCTGTTCGATTTTCTGGACGTCCTGAAGCGCATCATCGGGAAGGTGCATTATCCCATCTCGTGGCACGAGATGCGGCCTGGCGACGGCATTGCCTTCGACGACTTCCGGTGGGAGGCGATCGCCACGGATCACCGCATTTCGAGTGTCGGGTACCGCCTGGTGGAGGACACCCGCCCGGGGCGATTCGACCCCGAACGTGCCCGCGAACTCGGGGTCGTTCCCGGACCGGATTTCGGTCGTCTGCAACGAGGTGAGCGGGTCACGGCAACGGATGGAACGGAAGTGACGCCCGACCAGGTGATGGGGGAATCGCGGCGCGGGCGGCTGATCGTGCTGACGGGAGATACCCGGCCGAGTGCCCGGGTGGTCGAGGCGGCTCGTGGCGCTGACCTCCTCGTCCACGATGCCACGTTCGTCGAGG
>JBEIFE010000418.1:0-2454 GCA_040382575.1 Candidatus Sericytochromatia bacterium | reverse complement strand
GCAAGCGCCTTGCTTACGAAGTCAACGATTTCCGCGATGGCATCTATGTCCTCTCCAATTTCTCGGCCGGCGGCAAGGCCATCGGTGAACTCGAGCGGTTCTTCCGTCTCAACGAAGATGTCATCCGGCACATGGTGGTCCGCACCGAGGCCTGATCCTCGACCTGAAATCAGGGAGGTACCGTGAGTCTCAATCACATCACGCTCGTGGGTCAGGTCGTTCATCGGCCCGAGCTCCGCAAGACACCGACCGGAGTCTCCATCGCCGAGTTCAGTGTGGCTGTGCGTCGCGCTCCTCGGCCTGACGGTTCTCCTTCCGAAGAGCAGGACCAGTTCCGGGTTCAGGCCTGGGAAAAGTGGGCCGATCGTGCGGCCGAGGTGCTCGAGCCGGGGGCTCTCATTTCCCTCGAGGGTCGCCTCGTCGCCCGGAGTTTCGAGGCTCAGGGACAGCGGCGCAAAGTCGTCGAGATCCGCGCCAGTGCCTTCGAGACGATCGGAGTGGTCGGACCCTCGGCTGTGCCTCATTCAGCCAGCAAGGGCGCGGTTCAAGAGTCGGCGTCTGCCTTCGATGATTTCGATACGCCTGATGCTTTCGGCTCAGGTGGAGACGATATCCCCTTCTGAACGCGACCATCACGGGCGGCCGGGCACCTATGGGGTCCGGTCGCTTTCTTGTATCTCCTCGTCCTTTCCTTCACGCGGAGGATCCATGACCGCCCTCGTCTCCCTCGAGGAACTCGAGAATCAGGCACTGGCAGCCCTGTCCGGGATCGAACAGGTCTCTGCGCTCGAAGCCTGGTATCACCACCATTTCAGTCGTGAGCGCGGTGAACTCACCCTCCTCATGCGGCGAATCCCCCAGATCGACCCGTCCGAACGGAAGGCCTTCGGGCAGGCCGTCAACCAGCTCAAGGTCCGACTCGAGGGCGCTCACGCGGAGCGTCTCGCTGAACTGCGGGCCTCTGCCTTGCAGGCGAAGCTCGAGACCGAGCGACTGGACGTCTCGTTGCCGGGGCGGATTCTTCCCCGTGGCCGTCGCCATCCGTTGACCGCCACGCTCGAGCGGATCGTGGATGTTTTTCACGGTCTCGGTTTTGACCTGGCCGAGGGGCCCGAGGTCGAAGATGACTGGCATAATTTCACGGCGCTCAACACGCCTCCCGACCATCCCGCCCGTGACATGCAGGATACCTTCTACTTGCCTGGCGGGGATCTCCTCCGGACTCACACGTCGAGCGTCCAGATTCGCCTGATGGAATCAACCCGCCCTCCCCTTCGAGCCCTCATGCCGGGTCGTGTCTATCGTCGGGATACGGTCACGAGTCGTCATTACCCGATCTTTCATCAGATCGAGGGGCTCGTCATCGAGCCCGGCATCACCATGGGCCATCTCAAGGGAACCTTGACGATCGCCATGCAGGAACTGTTCGGGCGAGACCGCAAGGTTCGCTTCCGTCCGAGCTTCTTCCCCTTCACCGAGCCCAGTGCCGAGTACGACGTCCAGTGCATCTGCGGTGGTGAAGGTTGCAGGATCTGTTCATATACCGGCTGGCTGGAAGTCGGGGGGTGCGGGATGGTTGATCCCTCGGTCTTCGAGGCGGTGGGTTACGATCCCGCTGAAGTCCAGGGTTTTGCATTCGGTCTCGGGGCGGAGCGCATCGCGATGCTCGTGCACGGGATCCCGGACATCCGTTTGCTCTGGGAAAACCACGAGCGCTTCCTCGAACAGTTCTAGTCACGACCCTTCGCGCCCCCACCCTACAGGAGCTCCCATGCGCGTTCCCCTGTCCTGGATGCAGTCCCTCTTCGCCTCACCTCTGCCGACCGCCGAGGCGGTCGCCAGGGCCCTGACCGGGGCCGGTATCGAGGTCGAGGGGATCTCACGCCACGCACCTGGCTTCGACCACGTCGTGACGGGCAAGATCGTGAAGATCGAGCCGCATCCGAATGCCGATCGCCTGAGGATCTGCCAGACGGATCTCGGCGGCCCGGACTGGGTTCAGATCGTGACTGGCGCAGCCAATGTGCAGCTCGGTGACACCATTCCCGTCGCCCTGCCCGGTGCCCAGCTTGCGGGTGGGATCAAGATCCAGTCTTCGAAGCTTCGTGGGGTCGAGAGCGGAGGCATGTACTGCTCCCGCAAGGAACTCGGCCTGGAGGGGGGGGGCGATGGTGTCGAGATCCTGCCCCCGGATACGCCCATCGGCGTTCCCGCTGCCGGGGTCCTGGGGGTCGGCGACGAGGTTCTGACCCTCTCGATCCTGGCCAACCGTCCTGACCTGATGTCGATGCGAGGTGTTGGCCGGGAGATCGCCGCACTCGGCCTGGCCAGACTCGCCGATTCCCCATCGGATGAGCTGGTGGGGGCCGAGGAGGGCGACATCGAGGTTCGCGGTCAGGCGCCCGGACGCGGCCCGCGGTACGTCGCGCTAGCCCAGGACGGGATCACGGGCGG
>JBEIFE010000417.1:0-2455 GCA_040382575.1 Candidatus Sericytochromatia bacterium | reverse complement strand
GCCTATAGCCTGAGTCAACACCTCCTCGACGTTGGCCTTAGACGGCGGTGTCGTCGCCCAGCCCTTGCCCGCTGCGTCCACGATCTCCTTGGCAGCCTCGATGTTCGCCCGGGCCACCTCTGCCGCCTGCTTTGCCGTGGATGCCATGCCTTGACGCACCATCGCGGATTGTTGCACATCGCTGATTCCCGCGCCGGTCCCGCCTGCTGCGATGATGTCACTGGCCACATCGCCCGCTGACTTGGGCGATGCCCCTTTCTTCGCCATCGCTGCACGCTGCGAGCCGACCGCCCGCGAGTTGCCCAGCAGTTCCTCCAGGTGCTGATTGGCCGCGAGCATCCAGATAGCCAGCAGCATCCCGGCCATCTCCTGCCGTCGCTCCTGCTCCCACCGCGCCCAGTCATTCGCCGTCACCCGCGACGGGTCGGGAGGATCGCCCAGCTTGTCGCGCAGTTCCGCCCGCTGCTTGCTCGACAGACGGGACAACCGCTTGGCAAAGTCGGCCTCGATGGCCATGCGACCGACGATCTCAGACATCGCAGCAGCCCTCGTGTCCGTGAAGTTGCGACAGGATCGCCCGGGCCTCTGGCACGCTCTGCACTGACTCCAGAGCCGCCACGACTGCCGCGTCAATTGCCGACTCGCTCACGTTGCCCACGATCCCTGCCGCCCAGTCAACTCCCGTCGTCCCGCCCCAGCCCAGCCAGGCGACGTGCCCCGCATCTCTCCACGGCTCATCCGCGAACTCTGGGGCGACCTCGGCGTTCTTCCGGTGCCGGGCGAATGCCGCCATCCTGCCGACTGTCTCCCGCGAGAGCCGATCACCTCGGGCCAGTTGGTTGGCCCTGGTCCACCCCACTTGCGTCATCCCCTGCACAGCATCCCCGTACTCGTCACGCCACCGCAGGACTCGCTTGGCGTTGTTCCTCGCGGACTCGGGAGGATCGTAGGATTCCGCCTCCTGCACGCTCGCGGGCTGCATGTTGGCCTGCTCAGCGTCGTAGTCCAGCCCCGCCTGCTTTGCCGCTGTCCGCTTCGACAGGATGCCCGACTGAATCTGCATCGCCTGCACGGTCGCCAGTTCCTGCGGGTTCCGGCTTGCCACGCTGGGCTTCTCCACCGCGATCTCGACCATTGACTCGATCTCGGCCCACGGCACCTGGGGGAGCCTGCCCTGTTCCCACGAGAACCGCAGCACCTTGTACAGCATCGATTGGAACGTGCGAGCGTAGAACGCCTGGTCCGCTTCCCGGGCCTTCACGAACGGGCTTTCGGCTACTAGCGTGCTGGCGTAGTTCGCGTTCGACGCATCCCCCGACACCATGTACTCCGGCATTGCCCATCGCGTGCCGACGATTCGCAGAACGTATTGCGAGACTTCCAGAAAGCCTGAGTTACGCTCTGCACCCATTGGGCCGGGCCTGTACTGCAATCCGGGACTCGGCTTCAAGATCGTCCCCGGGTTGTACCGCTGCACCTTCTGCGGCTTCTGGCCTCCCCCGACGACATGCCGACCGTACTGGGCCACCGCGTCGCTCGCCCCGAGGGACTGAATGCTGGCCTGTGTCGTGCCCGCTGGGGCCTCAAGGATCCACGCGATCGCGGATTGAAGGGCCGCCCCTTCCGCCATGTTCCGCCGCAGCTTGGCCTCTCTGGCGATCTCCTCGACGATGAGGAACGCATCCGAGACGCCCCGCTTAGCGTTGGCCACCGCATTTCGCCGGACATGCAGCATCCGCCGGGCCGGGATGTAGTCCCAGTCGATACCCCCATCGTCCCGCGACAAATGGTAGCCCAGCACCTGCGACGGTCGGGTCTCGGGAGTTCGCACGCCGAATGACCACGACGTCGGGCCGTCGTAGTCCGCCAGCCATTCCTCCAGTTGTCGCACGTTGCCCGGCTCTCTGATCTGGTCAGGCTCAAGGAAGCACAACGTGGGCCTGCCCTCGGGGGATGCCTCGATGTACGCGAACGCCTCCCCGTCTTCCCGGCTGCGGTGGTGGATCTCGCGGTCTACGACGCCCACGAAGTCCACGTCATCGAGGAACCGGTCCACGATCCGCTGGCACTGCTCGCCGAGTTGTGCGTTGTCACACTGGACCGTGAACGAGAAGCCCGGGCCGAACGTGTATTCCGCGAGCCGGTCGAGTGCCGCCGTCGCCACCGGAGTCAAGAGTGCCAGGTTGCGGGCCGCACCCCTGATGTAGGCCAGGTCGATCTCGGAATCGTAATAGGGCTTGTACCGCCCGTCCGCCCGATCGGTCGCACTCGTGAACGGGTTAACCGCAGTCGGATACCCGAACGTCGGATCGTCGTACAGATAGCCTCGCCGGTCGATGGTCTCGGGCACGAAGGCTTCGTACAGACTCTTAATCGCGTCGCTCATTCTTCGATTCCCTCAGAGTCTTCCTGCGTTCGCCGCACCGCTGACACTCGCGGTACTCAACGATCCCCG
>JBEIFE010000416.1:0-2460 GCA_040382575.1 Candidatus Sericytochromatia bacterium | reverse complement strand
CCTCTGCTGGCGTTCGTCATTCTGCGCAATTTTACCTGGCCAGGTGCCTCCTCGGGCGGAACCGAGGTCGTGGTTCCGGATCCGGTGCCCATCGTCGAACCGCCCATCGATCAGCCACCAGCCAGTACGCCCCCCCCGGCGGCACAGCCCCCCGCCTCCTAGACGCCCGTTCTCCCCCATGCAGGGCCCTGCCGGTCACCTCACCGGCAGGGCCTTCCCGTTTTCATCGGGCCAGATTGCCCATCGTCTCCAGGAACTTCTGGACCTTGGGAGCCACCACGAAGGCACAGTAGGGCTGGTCGGGGTTTTTCTCGAAGTAATTCTGGTGGTAGGCCTCGGCGGTCCAGAAATGCTCGAGTGGCCGGACCTCGGTCACGACGGCCCCCTTGCCGGGATGTTCCCTGGACCACTCCTGCCTCATGCGGTTGGCGGCCTCGCGCTGGGCCGGCTGGTGCCAGAAGATGACCGAGCGATACTGTTCACCTGCGTCGGCTCCCTGGCGATCGCGGCTCGTCGGGTCGTGGACGCTCAGGAAGATCCGCAGGATGTCGTCGCGCGAGATCCGGGCCGGCTCGAAGGTCACCTGCACCACCTCGATGTGCCCCGTCCCGCCAAGACAGACGGCCTCGTAGGTCGGATTCGCCAGCTTCCCTCCGGCGTATCCACACGAACTCACGACCACACCACGGGTGCGGCGAAAGACGGCGTCCACGCACCAGAAGCAGCCCCCGCCCAGCGTGATGTGCTCGCGAGGCGCGCTCGAGAGCGACTTGCCGACCGCTGCCGGGGCACTCAGCGCACCCAGGAGCATGAACAGGGGGATCAGGATAGACGGTCGAGGCATCTCGATTCCTTCCCGGGGACAGGCGACCTGCTCTCTGTCATGCCCGCTCCGGGGCTTCCAGGCACGATGTCCGGCCATCGGACCGTGGATGCTACTCATATTGGTTCAGGATTAACCGTTGCATAACCGGGTGGCGCCTGGTGCGCGTCGACAATCCTCCTCGAGTCCCCTCGGTCAGGAGTTGCCGATGCACGTGTCGAATCCGGTCTCTTCCCCAATCTTGCCGGGAACCGTGCGACCGCTCCCCGGGATACCGTCCGGCCCGGCTCCCGCGGCGAATGGCGTGGCGTCCCCGGCGCCGGTTCAGGACCGATGGGTACCCTCGTCGCGTCCGCCTTCTCCCGAACCCGCTATTCCCCGAATCGGCGTGAGGCGTCTCCAGGATTTCGAGGACCTGGCTCAGGTTCTCGTCGTGGGCCTCGGCAGTCCGCTGCTCGGGGGACTGGGGGCCCTGGTCGGTTTCGCACTGGGTGGACCACTGGGTTCAGCTTGGGGAGCTGCGATCGGGGCCTCGCTACCCGGGGCGGGATTCGGTCTCTTCGACCTCATACAGAACATGACGGAGCGCGCGTCCGGGAAGGTCCAGGACTGGCGCCAGGCCCGGGTCGGCCTCGGGTTGCTCGGTATGGGGCCCGGCATGGCCTTGCTCGGGGCCGGGATCGCCGCCCTGTTAGGGGGCCCCACGGCCCTCGCCATCGGGGCGATCGCCGGGACGGCGCTCCTGCCCGTCGGCTACACGCTCAACGTGCTGATCCGGAACGCGACCAGCCGCTCCGGCAGCGCCGACCCCGTCGTGCCCGATCCCGCACCGACTCCCGACCCGGCTTCAGGGCAAGCCTTCCGGACCCGGAGGTGAGGGGATCGCGGCGTTTCCGGCATCGAGTTTACGGTTGTAGCTCGCGATCGCCCCGTGAACGGCCACGGGGTCGAGACGGCCCCCGTCGTGGCGTTCCTGGAACCACGCCCATCCCAGATGGAGGGCCCACAGGCCCACCGGGATCAGCATGCCGCGTCCGATGTTGCGGGTGCCCAGCGTCTCTCCCCACATCGCGAGTCCGCCGCCGGTGAGGGCCAGTCCCGTGCAGAGGGCGGCCGGGACCAGGCGGTCGGCTCCCGGGGCTCCGGGGAGGCGCAGCGATGCCGTGGCGATCCCCGCTCGATCGAGCACGTTCAGGACCTCGTCGTCCGACAGCCGGAAGGGCCCTCGCGAGACGAACCAGTCGCCGCGGAGCTCGCTGACCTCGACCTCGATGGCACGCTCCCCCGAGACCGGTCTGCGCAGCCGAACGCCTGCCGCTTGTTCGGCCGGACCGGACACCCGTTCATGCAGGTACAAGTGCGGGTCGGGTTCCGTCGGAAACGTCACGATCTCGGCCAGAACCGGGGTCGAGATCATCATCGGGCTCAGTAACACGATGAGACGGGCAGGCCAATAGGATAGAGTGTTCACAGCGGATCGCATCTTTCTGGTGGACAAGATCATCTTACGAGCATGGGTCGTGCAGAACTTTACCACGCGATGATGGGTCCCTCACCGCGGTATCATGGGACTCGACCACACCGGGAGATGACCCCTTGTCCACCGATCCAGCCCCCCTGTCACGCGCCACGCCTGT
>JBEIFE010000415.1:0-2460 GCA_040382575.1 Candidatus Sericytochromatia bacterium | reverse complement strand
GCACGTCGTGCCCGACGAGGGCCAGGCAGACGCCCGTGACGAGGCCGACGTACCCGGTGCCAACCACGCAGACTTTCATGAAAAACACTCCTGGAACCGAAGGGTGCGGAGTCCATCCTCGGAGGCGCAGAGGCTCGATGTGGTGGTCATGATGGCCAGGTCCCGTCGTTCACCGTGAATCAGCGAAGCGTACCTGACCGCAAGATCGTCCAGAGCAAACCCAGGCCCAGGACAGCACTGACCCCGAGCAACAGCAAGCCGAGTACGTGGACCCCCAGCACGTGAGGGCCCTCGCGCAAGGGAGCGAGCAGGGCACCGGCCAGGACCAGCCCGACGTTCAGAAGACTGAAGGCTGTCTTGTTTCCGATGGAGACCAGCGTCCGCTCGAGGCGCCCCAGGTGCCGAAACTCGGTCTCGAAACGGAGTTGACCGGAGTTGAGCGCCGTCAGGAGATCATCGAAGCGTCGAGGCGAACGGATCAGGACATTCTTGAGGTCGAGCCCCAGTCGCATGAGTTCGGGCCCCTTGAAAAGGTCCGTGAACTGACGTCGCATCATGCCCGTGATGAAGGGGCCTGCAACCTCGATCAGCATGTACTTGGGATCCAGCTGGCGACAGATGCCCTCCGTCAGGGCCAGGACGCGCGCGATCAACAGGAACGAGGTCGGCATCCTGACGCGATACTGCATGAGCAGCGAGGTGACCTGGTTCAGAAGAGCCCCGATCTGGATCTCGCTGACGGGCCGCCCCAGGAATTCGCGCATGATGTGATCGAGTTCAACCGTGAGGCGGTACTTGTCGACGATCTGCTGAGGGAATCCGTACTCGAGGATCCGCTCGGTCGCCCGTGCCGCATCGAACTGCAACAGAGCCAGCAGGAAGTCGATCAGGATGTCCCGCGAACGCGGATCGAGGCGACCGACCATCCCGAAGTCGATGAGCACGAGAATCGGCAACCGAGAGGTATCTCCATCCCGGAACTGGAACATGACGTTGCCAGGGTGGGGGTCAGCATGGAAGAACCCATCGACGAAGATCTGGCGCAGGAAAGCATGCGTGAGGGTCTCGGCGAGCTTCTGTCGCTGGGCCAGGGTCAGGGCGACCAGCGGCGGACTACCGTCCCGTCCAGGAAAAAGCTGTGAAACCTTGAGACCCGTCACGAACTCGACGGTCATCATTCGCCTGGACGAGTGGTCCCGGTGAATGTAAGGCACCTTGATCCAGGTCCCCCCGTCGCGGTGCAAGTTGCGACCGATTTCCTCGGTATGCTCGGCTTCACGCGTGAAGTCGAGTTCATTGCGAATGACCTGCGAGAACTCGGCAGCGAGCCCCTCGACATTGTTCCACTTGCCCCATCGGGTGCGGGTCGCCAGAGTCCGGGCGAATTCCATCAGGACCGCGATGTCGCCCTCGACCGTTTCATCGATGTTCGGCCTGAGCAACTTGACGATCACGGTCCGGAGGCTGCCATCGGAGTCCGCGAGCTTGGCCTTGTACACCTGTCCGAGCGATCCGGCGGCCAGGGGAATGGTATCGAACTCGGGAAAAATGTCCCGAACCGAGGTCGCCAGGGCTCGGCCCGCCTGATGCTGGTTCCACTCTCCGAGCAGCACCTGTTCCATGTCGGACCACGGCGCGGGGCGGACCTGTTCTTGAAGCTTGGAAAGTTCCTCGACGTAGCCGGGAGGAAGGAGGTCCGGCCGGGTCGAGAGAACCTGCCCGAGCTTGACGAACGTGGGGCCCAGCTCCTCGAGGATCTGGCGCAGGACGCTCGGCAAAGGCAAGCTCAGGTCGGGCAGTTCGTCGGCACCCGCCTCGACTTCCTGGCGCAAGAAGGACGAAACGGCCAGTTTCTGCCGGAGGCCGGAGGGGACGAACTCGGAAAGCGAGAGCAGATAAATGAGCGTGTCCCACCCGTATTTGAGCAGGATCACGGCAATCTCGACGCGACGCTTACGCGGGTCGACATTCTTGACGGATCGGTTCCGGGTGACGGAATCGTAGCTCGGCATCGGCTCTCAGACGGAGGGGTACAAGCCTACATGGTACCTGGATCCCCTGCCATCGTCCACGCGTTCAATAGCGCGCCAGAGCGTCGAGTAACGCCGTGTCCCACTGGCCATCCCGTGCGTCGATGGGACCGGAATCGACCAGTACCGTGACCTTTCCGGCCCCCAGCGGCCCTGAACCGGCGACCCATGTGACGTCAGGGGGAACGCGCACAGCCTCTCCCAGGACCGCCCAGCTGGCTTCCGCCGTGGCAGCAAGCATGCGTGCAGGGATGCGCCCCCCCAGGCGCCCCGGGCGGGACGCGAACGCGCTCTTGACCGTGAGACCTAGTTCTGGCCCGACCCGGAGGGACAGGGGGCTCCCCGGCCCTCCGTTCCGAGGCCACAGGATCCCGGGTAGCAATTGCATCCCGGTCCCCTCCAGGAACGAGCGAGTTGCTTCGACATCCTG
>JBEIFE010000414.1:0-2476 GCA_040382575.1 Candidatus Sericytochromatia bacterium | reverse complement strand
GCTATGATGCCGCAGCCATCATGGACCGTCCAGCGAGGTTGTTCCCCGTGACTGCCGCTCCTTTGCCTCCCGGGCAGGCGATCGCCCTGGCTCTCGTCATCGGAACCCTCGCGCAACTCTCGGGTCGTCGCTTTCACGTTCCGGTGATCCTTCTGTTGCTGGCGGGCGGGATCCTCCTGGGGCACCATGGCCTGGGGCTCGTCGATCCGGTCGTATTCGGTGGTGGGCTGAACACGCTCCTGGCCCTCGCGGTGGCCGTGGTGGTGTTCGAAGGGACGTTTCATCAGGATCTCGGGACGCTCAGGCGCGTCTGGCGCCCGGTGGGGCTGCTCATCACGCTAGGCGGTGCCCTGACGGCCGCTCTGGCCGCGCTCGCGGCGCACGTCATGATGGGTCTGGCATGGGGGCCGGCCTGGCTTTTCGGCGCGATCGTCTCGGTCACGGGTCCGACGGTCGTCGCCCCCATTGTCCGGAGGCTGCCGCTTCCCGCTCACGTTCGCGTCACGCTCGAGGCCGAGAGTGTGCTGGTGGATGCGACGGGAGTCCTGCTTGCCTCGGTGCTGCTCACGCTCTCCGAGCCAGGCCCCCCCTTGCAGGCCATCCCCGTGATCCTCTCCTACATGGCGGGACTGCTCACGGGGGCGCTCATCGGCGCCGGTGCGGCATTCGGGGCGCGGAAGGTCCTGAGGCGCTTTCCGGCCGAAGCGTCTCAGGTGGCCCGCCTCGGCACGCTCGCGCTGGCCCTCGGCACGGCCACCCTCTCGGAGGGCCTGGCCCGGGGGTCGGCCATCACGGCCGCGGCAGTCGCCGGACTCTCGTGGAACGCCTGGCTGCCGGCCGATCTGAAGGAGGGCAACAGGACCTTCATGCAGGATCTCGTGCAGGTGGGACTCGCGCTGGTGTTCGTGCTGGTGGCGGCGGGGATCGATCTCGGCCAGCTGACCGGGCTCGGCCTGCCGGGGGCCCTCGTCGTGGGGGTCGTCATGGCCGTGATCCGTCCTCTGGTGGTGGGGCTCTGCACCGTCGGCGCTCGATTCACGATCGCCGAGCGGGTCTTCATCGCCTGGATGGGACCCCGGGGCATCGTGGCCGCGGCCACGGGGCTCGCCGTCAGCCAGGAACTCGCCCGTCGCGGCGTACCCACGGGAGACCAGGTCGGACCACTGGTGCTCCTGACGATCTTCGTGACCGTCCTCGTACAGGGCGGGCTCTCCGGACCGGTCGCGTCCTGGCTCGGCCTCACGCGTGCCGTCGACCCGGTGCTCGTGCCACGTGATCGACAGGCGGGGGATGGTCCCGACCGGGAAGCCGTGGCATCATAGTCGCCATGAATCAGTCAACCTTGCCTCAGGATCTCACCGGACGGACCGCCCTTGTCACGGGCGCCAGCAGCGGCCTCGGCCTGCACTGCGCCCGGGACCTCGCCAGGCGCGGCGCGCAGGTCATCGCGACCTGCCGCGACGTCGACCGCGGACGCCAGGCGTTCGGTGAGGAAATCAGCGGGATCACGCTGGAGGCCCTCGATCTGGCCGACCTCGATTCCGTTCGCGCCTTCTCGGAGCGCATCCAAACCCGTCAAGGGCACCTCGACCTGATGCTCAACAACGCGGGCGTCATGATGCCGCCCTTCGGGCGCACGAAGCAGGGCTTCGAGTTGCAGTTCGGGACGAATCACCTCGGCCACTTCGTGCTGACGGCGTTCCTTTTCCCGATGCTGGCAGCCGCGCCCGCGGCGCGGATCGTGACCGTGAGCAGCATCGCCCACAAGCGGGGCAAGCTCGACCTCCGGCGCCCCGTCACGGAAGCCACCTACGACCGCTCGCTGGCCTATGCCGACAGCAAGCTCGCGAATCTGGTGTTCGCGCGAGAGCTGGCGCGGAGGCTAGAAGGAGCCGGGTCGAATGTCGTCTCGGTCGCGGCCCATCCGGGCGTCACGGAAACCCCGCTGTTCCGGCACATCGGGCCCATCCAGATGGCCGTGGGCTTCGTCGCGATGCCCGTGGCCGACGGGGCGGCCCCGATCCTGCAGGCCGCCCTCGATCCCGATATCGTCCCCGGGGCTTACATCGGCCCCACGGGCTTCAGAGAGATGCGCGGGACTCCGGGAAATGCACGCGTGGCGCCTCTGGCGGAAGATCCGGATCTGGCGCGGCATCTGTGGTCCTACTCGGAAGAGGCGACGGGCGTTCGATTTCCGTTCTGACGCCATGAGCGTGCGTCGCGGACCACGCCGAAGGCCTGAGCTGGTTCACGTACGCGATGAAACGCATGACCCCCTGGTCCATGCGCAGCATGTTGCCGGTCTGGAAGCGGATGTTGTCGTAGACCTGCCCGTCCTCGTCCCGTAGCCACCGGAAACCGAGGGCCGTCATGAACAGTCGCGCGTAAGACGCCATTCTCCCGGCCAGAGAGGCCGGCTTGCGGGCAATGTAGAGCGGCTGCACGCGAGTCTGTCCGGGGGCGAGTGGGGTGTAGG
>JBEIFE010000413.1:0-2484 GCA_040382575.1 Candidatus Sericytochromatia bacterium | reverse complement strand
GAGACGCTCCCGGGCCTCGAGGGCCTGACGACCGGCTGCCTCGCGCTGCGCGGAATCCCGGGCGCCGTCGGCCTGGCGATCTTCGGGTAGGTTCTCGAGGTACCGGTTGAAATTGCGGGCGCCCTCGGCCTCCTGGTAAAGCGAGCGGTGCTGGCCTGCGAGAACCTGCTCACGCATCTGGAGATCGCGATCTTCGGATGCGAGCTGCCCCAGGCGACCGTCGAGCTGGTCGATCTTGGACACGATCTGGTTGATCTCGCCCTGGAGACGCTCACGCTGTCCCCGGGTGGTGTGAATATCCGAGGCCAAACGACGGGCCACGGAGAGTTTCTCATCGAGCTGACGCTCGAGAACGCGCTTTTGCTGGCTGGCCTGCTCACGTTCGGCCTGGTTACGAGACCGATCCTGCTCGAGCCGATCGATCTGGTTGCCGATCCGTTCGACCTCGCGGCGCACATCCTGGCCGCCGGGTGCCGTCGGACGCGGAAAGGCTTCGACACTCTGACGCAACTGCTGGACGGCCGCCTCGGGCCGCGGCAGGGAGCGACGGATGAACTGATCCCGGCTTCCCAGGGGCGCCGCTTCACCGACGAGAGTGGAACGCCGAGCATTCAAGGGGGCCACCTCGCCGACCACGGGAGCGGACCGCTCGAGCGCCGCGCCACCCGTCAGTACCGACCAGTCGATCGCGGGGGTCCGGTTGACCTTCGTCGAGAGCGCATCCATCGTCGTGTCCTCCACCAGGGGGCCTTCCCTGGATGTTATCGAGGTGTCGGGGGCGTGCTGACTGAACATGATGTGAAAAGGAGGTTAAAGTTGGAGGTGCGATGAAAGGAGTTCCCGTGATCGACCGGTCCACGATCCGCCCCCCCTGGTGGGAAGGGTTCACGCCCTACCATGGGCTCGTCTTCCTGGGATGCTGGCTGGGCGGCATCTTCGACGGCATGGACTCGACGCTCATGACGGTCGCGATGCCCTCGGCCCTGGCCGAGTTACTCGGCACGACGGCCAGGGACGTGACGAGCCAGGCGGGATCGATCATCGCCTGCTGCTTCCTGCTGGGATGGACCGCCGGGGGCATCGGCTTCGGCTGGATCGGCGATCGCCTCGGACGGGTCCGGGCCATGGTGGGCTCTGTGCTGCTCTATGCTGCCTTCACGGGGCTCAGTGGCTTCGCGACGACCTGGCCGATGCTCGCAGCGTGTCGCTTCCTGACGGGGTTGGGCATCGGCGGTGAACTCGTCAGCATCGCGACCTTCCTGGCCGAGGTCTGGCCTGCCCGCAGCAGGGCCCTCGCCGTGGGCGCCCTGATCACCTCGTACCAGGCCGGGGTTTTCCTGGCGGGACTCGTGAACTTCTCGGTCCCGACCTGGCGCCATGCCTTCTGGATCGGTACGCTACCGGCCCTGCTGGTCGTCTTCCTGCGCATGACCTTCAAGGAATCCGATCGCTGGCACGAGGCGCGCCAGCGTGACCGCGAGGGCACGGAGGAAACGGGTCCCGTGATGATCCTGCTGGATCGGACGCATCGTCGGGACCTGATGGTGGGCGCCCTCATCTTCGGCGGGTTGCTCGTCGGCTACTGGGCGTCCCTTTCATGGATCCCGATGTGGATCCAGTCGTTGCCCGGCGTCCATGCAGGGGGCCAGGAACGGAGCCTTGCCACCATGGCCCAGGGCCTCGGCGCCATGGCGGGCTGCGCCCTGGCCGGCTGGCTGGCCGAGGTCATCGGACGCCGGGGGACCCTCGTGATCGGCTATCTGGGGGCCTTCGCATGTTCGGCCATCCTGTTTTTGACGAACGCGATCTTCAGTCCCGTCGTCCACCTCGAAAGTGCCGGGCTGGGTCTATTCACGGGACTTGCTCAGGCAACCAGCTACATCTACCTGCCGGAACTGTTCCCCACGCGAGCGCGAGCGACCGGAACGGGCTTCTGCCTGAATGCCGGGCGCCTCGTGACGGCCTTCGCCGTGCTCTTCGTGGCGACCGCCGTGGCGACCCTCGGGGGACACGGCCCTGCGGCTCTCGCCTTCGCGAGCAGCTACCTCGTCGGCATCCTGGGTGCCGTGCTGGGGCGTGAAACAAGACGACTCGCCCTCGCCGATTGACAGAAAGTGGCTCGATCGACGCATTCACGGTACATCCGGTGCTTCCCGGGGCATTGTAAACTGGTGAGAGCACCCGGGAGGTGTCGATGTCCGGTTCCAGCAAGCGGCCACGCAAGTCCAGGCCCATCCTGCGATTGCGCGACCTGTATTTCAACAAGGAGTTGAGCTGGCTCGCCTTCAACGAGCGCGTCCTCGAGGAGGCGCTCGATCGTCGCTTGCCGCTGCTCGAACGGTTGAAGTTCCTGGCGATCCACGGATCGAACCTCGACGAGTTCTTCATGGTGCGCGTGGGGCTGCTCAAGGATCAGGAGCAATCTCCCGTCCCGGGGCGATCGCCCGATGGCCGTACCCCGACCGAGCAACTCGCGCTGATCCG
>JBEIFE010000412.1:0-2491 GCA_040382575.1 Candidatus Sericytochromatia bacterium | reverse complement strand
TATCGAGACCTGGGCGTTCAACGTGGGGGGCGCGGCCCTACCGCTCAAAGTCTTCGATCCTGCGGCTCCCACTCCTGCTCCGACGGCTCGTCCTACTCTGGCACCGACGCCTGCGCAGACGCTCGCCCCCACGCCTGCACCGACGCCGCGTCCGACATTGGCTCCAACGCCCGCGCCTACGCTGGCTCCAACGCCCACGCCCACGGTGGCACCTACCCCGGTGTCGACCCCGACCCCGCGTCCAACCGTGGCCCCCACTCCGGTTCCGACCCAGGCGCCGCCAGCTCCCGTTCCCACCGCTGCCCCGACCCCAGCTCCCTTCTCGAGATACGTGCCGGCCAGCGGGTTCAGCAACACCATCGGCTACGGTCTCGTCGATGCCACGGCCGCCGGAAGCCAGGTCCTCGGTCGTCAGTTGACCGATGGGACGCGGTTTGCTGCCTTCCCGCAGGGTCAGATGAAATGTGAGGGGCTCTGGACGGCCGGTGCTCGTGGCGCCGGGGTGACGGTCGCCGTCATCGATTCGGGCATCCAGACCACGCACTCCGACCTCGCTTCCAACGTATGGGTCAATAGCGCGGAGAAGAACGGCGTTTCCGGTCGGGACGATGATGGAAATGGCTTCATCGACGATGTGAATGGTTGGAACACCATCCTGCAGTCCGGCGCCATCCAGGACGACAACGGTCACGGGACGCACGTGGCCGGGACCATCGCGGCCCTCGATAACGGGGTTGGCGTCCTGGGTGTCGCACCGCAGTCCAAGGTGGTTGCCATCAAGGTGGTCGGGGCCGACGGCTCGGGGACGCTGAGCGCATTCATCTCCGGTATCGACTATGCGGTGAAATCGGGCGCCAAGGTTTTGAACATGAGCCTCGGTGGTGGGCAAGGTTCAGCGATCGAAGATCAGGCCCTGTCCGCTGCCGCGAAAGCCGGCGTCGTACTCGCGATGGCATCGGGCAATGATGCGCTGTTGTCCCCTGATTCGCCGGCGCTCTACGCCTCCCGATATGGCCTGGCCGTCGGGGCGGTCAATTCCTCCGGTGCCCTCGCATCATTCAGCAACCGCTCGGGGTTCACGTCGATGGGTTACGTGACGGCGCCCGGAGTGGACATCGTGTCCACCTACCTCAACGGTCAGTATGCCCGGATGTCCGGTACGTCGATGGCCTCGCCGCATGTCGCGGGTCTGGCCGCTCTGCTCTGGTCCGCCAGGCCCACCTTGACCGCAGCGGAGGTCGAAGCGGCCATCTACCAGACGGCCACCCGCCGCTAGTCGACCCTTGGGTTCATCTCGGGAGAGGCCCCTGTACGGGGGCCTCTCTTGCTTTGAGGGGAGCAGATTGCACGGTGCCTCGGGTGACCGTGTTGGCGAGGGTATAAAGGCTCTGGAATTCGTGGCCTGATTTGAGGGGGAGAGTCCGAACATGACAACCTACCGGATGCTGGGATCGCTAGCTCGGTGTCACGCTCGTCGCCTGCCATAGCCGCCCGCCCGTCCTGTCTCACGTTCAGACCTCGGTCGGACGCTCCGGTGTGGCTGAATCGTTATCCGGGCCGGGGGCCGTGAGCCGGACGGTCGATATCGGTGCGGAGGTCCCCGCTGCTCCTGCGGGTCAGTACCTCGTGGTGCTGGACTGTGCGAGCGAGCCTGTACCGGGTCGCGCCATCCAGTCACTCGATCTGGGCATCGAGGCCCGGATCAGTCCCTTGATGCGCCTCGATGGCGGCCGTAAAACCCAGTCGGGAGCTTCAGCCACCATCGTTCAGGTCAATCTGGCCAGAGACGTCGCCGAGTCCGAGGCGCTCCAGGTTCTGTCCCGCGATCGCCGGGTCCTGGCCGTCGAACCGGATCGGATCATCCGAACGTCGTCGCTATCTGCCATGCTTACCGGTTCCGTGACGGAAACGGTCGAGGGCAAGGTGGTCTCTTACACGCTCGAAGCTCGCGACCTCGATATCCCGGACGGGACGCGCGTTCCGTATGCCTGGTCAGGTTCTGGCTTCTCTTCAAAGGACCTCACGGGTTTGCCGGAAGGCCATTTCATTTTCCGGTGGAATCGCGCCCGGGTCTCATTTCTGGTCAACCGCGATGGAGAAAGCGAGGGCTCCGAGACCTGGACCTTCCAGGTCGGCGACATCGCTCTCCCGCTCGTGGTTCAGGATGGGACGTCGACCCCGTCACTCCGTCCGCGTCCTGAACCGACACCGAGGCCTTCGGTCACGTTACCGACCCGTCCCATGGACCTCCCGTCTCCCCGGCCTGCTCCCGTCTCACCGGAGCTGCCTGCTCCCGTTCCTTTCTCCTGGTATGTTCCGGCCACCGGATTCGACCGTGCCATCGGCTACGGTCTAATCGACGCCACGGCGGCCGGTTCCAGGGTCCTCGGTCGCGATCTGCTTCACGTCGCTCGCTTCCCGGGGCTTCCCCAGAGTCAGATCCGGTGCGAGGGGCTCTGGAATGCCGGTTTCCGTGGTCAGGGGGTCAAGG
>JBEIFE010000411.1:0-2498 GCA_040382575.1 Candidatus Sericytochromatia bacterium | reverse complement strand
TGGAAGCTTGTCGGGACGTGGCGTCCAGGCTTTCTTTCTGCGCTTTGAAATCTATGTTAAGACGTCATTTTTAGACCAGAACAGAACAGGGGGCCCCGTACGGGGCCCCCTGTTTGAAACCTTATCGGTTATGACTACATCACGCGGTTGGGCAGGAGGGCGATCGCCCGGGCCTGCTTGATCGCCTCGGTGAGCAGCCGCTGATACTTGGCGCTCACGCCCGTCACGCGGGCCGGCAGGATCTTGCCGTTGTCGGTCATGAACTTGCGGAGAGTCATGACGTCCTTGTAGTCGATGCGCTTGATGTGACCCGATTTGAAAGGGCACACCTTCTTGCGCTTGGTACGGACCTTGCTACGCTTACCGGACTGCACGAGAAACCTCACTTGCTGGCACGGGACCCCGGTTCGGACCGGGAACGACTTCCCGCGTCACGCGGCCTTCTGTTGCGGCCACGAGAGATCACCTGGATTTAACTTGCACCATTATAGGGCGCAGGGGGAAGGCTTGCAACCGATCCGGGAGCGATCCTCCGGAGATCTCGGATCGATCCGGAGGCTGAACCCCGGGTCGGTTGCTTCGAAGGCTCAGGCCTTGCGGCCGGTACCCTGCTCGAGGCCGACTTCCTGGGCCAGGATGATGGCCTCGGCCACCTCCTTGAGCGGCTTGCGCTTGTCCATGCTGAGCTTCTGGATCTTCCGGAAGGCAGCCGCTTCCGTCAGCCCGAAGGAGTCCATCAGCAGGCCTTTGGCCTTCTCGACCAGCTTGCGGGTCTCGAGCGTCTCCTTGACCGAACCCAGCTCCTTCTCGAGCTGCTTCATCTCGTCGGAGCGAGCGATGACGACCTCGAGCGTCGGCAGCAGATCATGCTCCTTGATGGGCTTCACCAGGAAGGCGAACACGCCGTTCGAGACGGCTTGCTCGACGAGTTCGGGCTGGCTATAGGCCGTCAGCATGAGCGTCGGGATGCGCTTGTTCTGGTTGATACGGGCGATCGCCTCGAGTCCGGTCATCTTGGGCATCTTGATGTCCATGATGATCAGGTCCGGATCCAGCTTGGTGGCAAGTTCGATGGCCTCTTCGCCGTCTCCGGCCTCGCCGACGACCTCGTGGCCCTGTTCCCGCAGCATCTCGCGCAGATCGAGGCGGATGAGCGACTCATCGTCGACCAGGAGGATCCGCAGCTTCTTCTTTTCCATCGGGCTTCTCATTCCTTTTCGGCGAGGGGAATCCGGACCGTCACGGTGGTTCCACGGGGAGAGGTGTCGACCTGGAGGCTGCCCCGCAGGTCCGTCTCGGCCAGGGTATGGACGATTTCCCAGCCCAGGTTGCCGTCGCGCTGACGGTCGAAGTCCTGGGGCAGGCCGATACCATCGTCATGCAGAGTCAGCGTGACGGAGTCCTGGTCGGGAGTATGAATGGCGAGCTCGACCTTGCCCTCGGATCGGCCCTCGAAGGCATGCTTGAGGGTATTCTGGAGGAGCTCGTTCAGGATCAGCGCGAGCGAGGTCGCTTTGGCAGAGCTCAGCGTCACGTGGGTCGAGGGAGAGACGACGCGGGCGTCGATGCGCTTGTCCGGCGGGACGAGACTCTGCATCGACGCCGTCAGCAGATTGTAGGCCAGCTCCTTGAGGTCGACGCGTTCGACATCCTCGTGGGACAGGTACTCGTGCACGAGCGCGATGCTCGCGATCCGGTCGATGCTGTCGCCGAGGATCGACTTGACCTCGGTATTCCGGCTGCGCCGCTGCTGGAGGCGCAACAGGGCCGCGATCGTCTGGAGGTTGTTCTTCACGCGGTGGTGAACCTCGCGGATGATCGTCTCCTTGATGGCCAGCTCACGCTCTTTCTGACGGATCTCGCTGACGTCCCGGAGGACCAGGATGCATGCCAGGTCATCATCGGCCGGTTCGACGGCGATGGTGCGGACGCTGAGCGCCGTGCGCGAGGTCAGCAGTTCCTGCTCGGACCAGACCCGATTCCGCGTGAGGGTTCGCAGGTCGCGGTTCGGAAGGCTCGTGTCTTCCCAGTTCAAACCCTCGAGTTGCTCGGGCAGGCCCATCTTGCGGGCAAGTGCCGAGGCGGAGTGGCTGCCGTGACGGACGATCCCCGCATCATTCACCAGCAGCAGACTATCCTGGGGCTGGATGGACGGCACGGGGAGGTCCAGATCGTGGGCGCGCTGGATGAGCGTCCGCGTGGCGCGCGTGATGGCATTGCGATACAGCCGACGCTTCTCTTCGGAGTGCTTGAGCTCTTCGTAGAGATTGCGTTCGACCACGAGTACACCGCAGCGGCCGATGGGGAAGACCAGCTGGCTCATGGGCTGGCCGTTCACGACCTTGCCGACCGGACCTTCCACGATGTCCGTGGCCCCGAGACCGCGCCAGATGGCACTGGCCGGGTCGGGGTCGAGATAGCTGCCGACGGCTGACTGTTCGTAGAAAGATTCGCGCACGGTCGGGTGGGCCTGGGCGATCGCCAGTAGACGCTGGTCG
>JBEIFE010000410.1:0-2507 GCA_040382575.1 Candidatus Sericytochromatia bacterium | reverse complement strand
GGGGGGACAGATCCGGCTCTTCGAGGTCGGGACGGTTGAACCGGTCTCATCCTGGACTGCTGCCGGTCCCGTGCGCAGCGTCGCGTTCTCACCGGATGGATCCAGCTTGCTGGTCGCCGGTGAAGACGGTGTCGTCACCACCCGGCGCCTCCCCACCCTCCGGGACGCGTTCCGGGTGCGTCTCGAGGCGAGTCTGGGCCAGGAACTGGCCCGGCTGAAGCAGCGTCCAGCTTGGGTCGAGGCGGATCGGGCCCGGATCGATCGCGAGCGTCCCGAGCCTCCTTCCCTGGTGTACGAGGATGGGCGAGACGATCCGGATAGCTATGCCGAACGGGTCCGGCAGGCCAGTGAAGCCTATGACGTGGCGATCGTCGCCCACGCGAAGAAGATCCAGGCCCATCTCGATCGCGTCGTGGCCTGGCAGAGTGCCGTCCCGTCGCGCGTGCCGGACGAACGAGCCATCGAGATCGCGGCGAGCGCGCTCGACGAGGCTTACGGGGCTCCTGGCCTCGTCGACATTCGCGAGGTGGACGGGCATGTCACGGCAAGGGTGGTGCCCGGTGAACTGGCCGGGCTCGGACTGCCGGATCGGGTCGGGCTCGTCGGACCCACGGCACGGCAGGCCATCGGTAAGAGCGTGCCTCTGCGCCTGGTTCTCGGGCTGGACGAGCGGCAATTGCCCGTCTGGAAGCGCGGCGAGGCCATGGTGGACGGTCAGGCCGTACTGGTCGACGACGGGGGCACGCCATGATCCTGGGGCGAGGCGCGGCGGCGATCGCCTGCCTGGTCGCTTCGACGCTCCCGGTCGTGGTGGCATTCCCGCTTCCCGGTTTCGCGGGCTCCGTTCTGGCGGGGGCCGCCCCCGCTGCCTCCGCGGTCACTGGCTCTGCACTCGAAGCGCACGCGTTCCGGTTGAGACCCGGTGAGGACCTGCTCGGAGGCATCCTCGCGCAGGCCCGGGCGCTCGAACTCCGCGCCGGGTGTGTCCTCACGGCCGTCGGCAGCATCCGGCACCTGCGTCTGCGATTCGCCGATCAGCCCGGGCCCACCGAACTCGAGGGCCGCTTCGAGATCGTGAGCCTGTCGGGGACCGTGACTCGCGACGTGGCGCACCTTCATCTGGCCGTCTCGGACGGTGAGGGGCGTACCCTCGGTGGGCATCTCGTCCCGGGCAATCCGGTGTACACGACGGCCGAGATCGTGCTGGGCGAGCTACCGGGCACGGTCTTCTCGCGCGAGACGGATCCTGTCACGTCCTACCGGGAGCTCATCGTGGCGCCCCGAGCGCTCGAGGGCCGTTCTCCCGCCACCTCTCCCATGGCGCGGCCCTGAAGTCCCGTCACCGAGGTGCAAGCGATGCGCGTGCTGCTGTCTGCCCTGTTCACGCTCGTTCTGGCGCTCCCCGTCCGGGCCGCACCCGTTCAGGAACGGACTGGTAAGGAGGGGGCGGCGATCGCCCGCTTGCAGGCACGGGTCGAGGCGGATGCCGCGCTGCCCCTGCAGGACGGGTCACGTAGCCGCCTGATGCTGCAGCCCGAGCCCCTCGGCAAGGGCCTCGTGGTGCTTTTGCATGGCTGGTCCGCGGGCACTTACCAGTACGACGAGCTGGCGCCTTTGGTTCTCGCCCAGGGCAAGAACGTGTTCATCCCGCGCCTCGAAGGGCACGGTTACCGCCATCCGGACGGTTCAGCCGATGCGTCCCACATGGTCAAGCCCTGGGAACGCGATCGCTACCACATCTTCGCCGAACGACTGTATGCGGACGTGAAGGATCTCGGCCCCGTCCAGCTCGTCGGTCTGAGTGGCGGTGCGGATGTGGCCCTCGACATCGCGGCACATCATCCCGAGGTCCAGCGCGTGGTGGCCATGTCGCCTTATCTGGGCACCCAGGACGGGCGAGCCGATACGATCTTCCGCGTGTTCGAGTTCCTGGATCGGCTGTCCTTCGGCCAGTCGAGTCGCGTCCTGGAGCGCTTACCCCATGACTGGGGCGATGGGCCTCCGGATGGCCCCGGCCACTGGAACCACACGGTCGGCGGGATCTATGCCCTTTCCTGTTACGGACTTCAGGTGACGGAGTCGCTTCGCGGCTTGCGCGTACCACTCCAGCTCATCACCTCGCGGGGGGACCGGGCTGCCAGCCGTCGACAGTTCTTCCGTGCCTATGATCGGGCCGGCGGCGATCGCCTGCACGGCTGGTTCGACTTCGCGACCATCGGTCACCCCATGCTGAGCAAGCACAACAACCCCGACGAATCCTCCATCCAGGTCCTGACGCGCATCACGCTCGACTTTCTGCGGTCGGGCACGCGGACGGGCAAGCGTCCGGCGCGCTGATCGCCTTCAAGGCCAGGTTTTTCCGCTTCTTTCCCCGGACATAACGAGACGATAAACGATTTTCCGACGCCTTCTCCCATAAACCGATGAACACGGTTGTGACAGGGGGGCGCATGACATCCATTTCGAGCTCGATCGCACGGAATCTGTCACGACCGGGCGGCATGCAT
>JBEIFE010000409.1:0-2528 GCA_040382575.1 Candidatus Sericytochromatia bacterium | reverse complement strand
GAGCGATTGGCCATCCGGCGATCGCTCGTGGTGCCGGACCAGGGCACCGCGGAACTGGGGTCCTGGATCGTGAAACAGCCGGGCCGATTGACGGGCCGTGTCATCCTCCCCGACGGGGCACCGGCCCTGGGGATCGAGGTCTTCGTTCCGGGCACGGACGCCGTGGCCCGCACGGATGCCAGCGGCTCGTTCACCTTCTCGCGCCTGGGCGAGGGCACCTACGATGTCGTCGCGATGGCGCCGCGACGCGTGCCGGCGATCCGCGAGGGCCTGGTCGAGCGCGCGGGCGAGACGACCGAGGGCGGCGAGTGGGTGCTCATGCTGGACCGCCCGGTCGTCACGGCTGTCTCCCCATCGGTGGTCGCCCCGGGCATGCGCCTGGTGGTCCAGGGGCGCTCGTTCGGCGCGACGCGCTCGACCACCCTCCAGGTGAAGTTCGGGGACGCGCTCGCGACGGTCTGGAACCGGTTCTCGGACGAGCGGCTCGAGGTGGTCGTGCCATCCGGCGGCACGGGCAGGTTGGTGGTCGTCTCGGATGGTGTCGAGAGCGAGCCCTGGCCGCTCGTCGTGACCAACCGCCTGACGCTGTCTCCGGGACACGGGGGATCGGCCCCGGGGGAAGTCGCCAGCTGGTCCGTCGATCCGGCCGACCTGCCCGTGACATGGCGGATCGAGGGGCCCGGCGAGGCGAGCGCGTCGGCACCGGGCACCTACACGAGCCCGCTGCCCGGGCTGTTCCGGGTCTCGGCCCGCGCGGGCGACCTCGAGTCGCAGGTCTTCTGGTCGGTGAGTCCCTACCAGATCACGATCCTGGGGCGCGTGGAGGGGAACGACTACCCCCGTCAGGCTGGCCGCCTCGTCGACATGCGCACCTGGTGGCAGTGGCGCTACCCGGCCCACGAGCTGGCCCTGGTGGTCGACGGGAAGCCCGTCTGGCAGAGTCCGGGAGGTGGATTCGCGCTCGACGGCCTGCCCTCGGGCGTGCCCGTCGCGAGCGCGAGCCTGGTGGCGGGAGGGGCCTGGACGGCGGATGGCCGGGACGGCATGGCTTTCTACTGGTATCGCGACCACTCCCTGTGGTACCTGAGCCGCGTCGCACAGACCCGCTTCGGGCAAAGCATGGAGGCTGAGCATCTGTACCGGCTGGCGGGGGACGGTCGCTCGTCGCGACCCGAGTCCGGAGCCCGGGGTCTCGAGGCCGGGCTTCCGGACCTCTACGACCTGACGCGAGACCCCTCGGGGCGCCTGGTGGCCCTCTTCGGCTCGGGGTACGTCTACCGCCTCGAGCTGGACGGGCGCTGGAGCTGGCTAGCCGGAAACGGAGCCCCGCCGTCGCTGAAGCCCTCGCAGGGGTGGCAGTCGGCGGGCGTCGGCGGCAGCATGGTGCGGGCGGTGGCCGTCGGTCCGGACGGCGATCTCGCCGTGGGCTCCGCGGGCCAGGTCGTCCTGTGCTCGGCGCACGCCAGGCGCCGTTACGGCCTCGATCTGCAGGCGGGGGACGTCGTGCCCCTGTTCGGCCCGGGTACCGTCGCGGCTTCACCGCGACCGGATGCCGGACCCCGGCAGCAGACGGGCGTGGTCCAGGTCGAGGGCCTGGCGATCGCCCCGGATAGCACCCTCTACGTCACGGATGCGAGCCGGACGGTGCGCGCCCTGTTCCCGGATGGAGTCTGCCGGACCGTCGCGGGCCTGCCCACCGGGCTCGACACCATGCGTGCCCCCCGATCCGGCCTGCCGGCCGGGCAGGTGACGCTGTGGCCCGATGGGCCGATGTGGCTCGCGGGGGAAACGCCCGTCGTGCTCGATGGCCTGTCGAAGCAATTCGTCGCGCTGACCCTCGGGCCCTGAACCGCACCTGGCGACAACAAAACCCGGAAATGGTCATGCAAAGCGCTTGTCAGCGCAACGGCAAACATGACCAATAAACTGTAAAGGGACACGCCTGCCTGCTAGCCTCGGAAGAAGCTCATCCTCCACGCTTGCAGCTCAGGACAATCGCACCCATGGCTAAACCCCGTCACCGTCGCCGCACCCTGCCCCTCACCCTCCAGGCCCTGAGCCTCGGCCTCGCCGCCTGCACCAACCCGATGCTGCTCCAGGGCGCAGGCCGCCTGAACCAGGCCTCCCCTGCCCCGTCACCGGCATCCACCGCTCCCTCGCCGTCCGCGTCCCCCGACGCCACCCCCACGGCGCCCCCGACCGGCTTCGCCTTCACCTGGTCCGGCCTGCCCATGGTCACGCGCCGCCTCGAGGTGAGCCTCGCCTCCGGTGACACGGTCATCGCGTCCACCTCGCTCACCCCCGATCGGGCCACCTGGGCCCCCGAACTCGCCCCGGGTGCCACCCTGAGCCTCGAGGTCCGCGCCCATGACGAGCGGCGCCTGGTGGCCCTGGCCACCGCCTCCGTCGTCCCGGTCGACGGGAGCCGGACGTCCGTGGAGCTGGCCTTTCAGCCGACCGTGTACCTGGTTGCCGGAAATGGCACGCAAGCCGCGACCTTTACCGAGGGGATGACGGCCCGGGGGAAT
>JBEIFE010000408.1:0-2541 GCA_040382575.1 Candidatus Sericytochromatia bacterium | reverse complement strand
CCATCGATGCACTGCTGTCGCCAGCAGTTCTGCAAGCTCCCACGTCCGACCTTCCGCGGCGTATCCGGGAAGCGGTCCAGGCCGCCAATAGAGTCATTGTTCAGGCGTCCCTCGCGGACGCCTCGATGCGAGGGATGGGCACCACGACCACACTCGCCGTGGCCCAGGCGGAGCTCATCGTCGTGGGCCACATCGGGGACTCCCGCGCGTATCTGCTCACGGGCAGCGGTATCGAGCAGGTCACGGAAGACCACAGTGTGGTTGCCCAGCTGCTACGTGCGCGTGCCATCACTCCGGCGGAGGCCCTCCGCCACCCCTACCGCAACGTGATCACCAAGTGCCTCGGCATGCAGATGGAAGTCGAAGCCGATATCACCACCGTCCGCTGGGGAGCGGGCGATGCGCTTCTCATCTGCAGCGACGGTCTCTCGGGTCTGGTCTCGGACGAGGAGATGCACCGCCTCGTATACGCAGCCAGTCATCCACAGGAGGCCTGCGAGCAACTGGTTGCGCTTGCCAACGAGCGTGGGGGGCACGACAACATCTCTGTCGTGGTCTTCCACCACGCCGGCTGAGTTCCGGCAGGGGCTTCCGATGGGAGAGCGGCTCGGGAACTATGACCTGCTGGGCGAACTCGGCCGTGGCGGCATGGGCGTCGTCTACAAGGGGGTCGATTCGCGCCTCGGGCGTCATGTGGCGATCAAGGAACTCCTGATTCTCCAGTCCTTGCCCGAGGTCGAGCTGCTCGATACCATCGAACGCTTCCGGCGCGAAGCGATGGCCGCGGCTCGGATGAGCCACCCCAACATCGTCACGGTCTATGATTATGGCCAGGATGGCGACCGCCACTACATGGCCATGGAATTGCTCGAGGGTCGGAGTCTGGGGGCCTACCTCGAGAAGAAGACGCGATTCACCTTCCAGCAGATCGCCGACATCTCCGTGCAGATCTGCTCTGCCCTCGACTATGCCCACCAGGCTGGCGTGGTTCACCGCGATATCAAGCCCGATAACATCATGCTGTCCGAGACGGGTGTCGTGAAGCTGACAGACTTCGGCGTCGCGCGGGTCAAGAGTGACCTTCCTTCGATGACGACCACGGGTACGACCCTGGGGACGATCGCCTACATCTCCCCCGAACAGCTTTGCGATTCACGTCTGGTCGACGGACGTTCCGATCTGTTCTCACTCGGGGCCATGATCTACGAAATGTTGACCTTCCGGACTCCGTTCGATGCGGGGAATCTGGGCGGCACGATCGTCAATATCATGAACTCGGCACCTCCTCCGCTCCGGGAACTCAATCCGCAGGTCTCTGAACGGCTCGAACAGGTCGTGCTCAAGGCCCTCCGCAAGAACCCCGAAGAACGCTACACGCGTGCCATCGAGATGTCCCACGCCATCCAGGCGTCCATCCGTGATACCGAGCGCCCCACCACCGTGACCATCACGGCGCCCCAGAAGGCGGTCGAACCCTGTCGCCACTGCGGTGCCGCATTACCGCAAGGTTCACGGGTATGTCCCAGCTGTGGACGTTCAGGAACGGCTCCACTCACGATCCGCACGGATACCGTCGTGAATCGGGGGGAGGCAGGTAACGGGAGTTTTTCCCCACCTGCTCCGCTTCCCGGAGGATCGATGCCGCCCGGGATCCCGGTCATGCCCTCCACATCCGGTGCCCAGTCGGCTCCGGGTGGACATGCGGGCGGTGTACCCCGTATGCCGCCGGTTGCCCCGGTGACACGCCCTGCCAATCCCGCCATCCCCACCATGCCTCAACCTGCACGACCTGCGGGTCAGGGCCCACAGCCGCCGATCGCCCCGCCACCGGTCCCGCCACGGCCCTCGACGCATCCACTCGGTGGAGCGAATGCGCCCGTGGCGCAACCCGCACCCGCGATGCCGGTCATGCCTCCCGCAGCACCGGTGCCCGGACATCAAGCCGCGCAGCGTGTCACCATCGCACGCCCCGTGGGGGGCACGGGCCCTCTGGGCGTGAAGGTCACGGGCATCAAGGCCATCTCGAGCTTCGGTCGTTCAGGAATCGGAAACCTGGAATTCCGTCAGCCCCGGAGCATCGTGCTCGACGGTTCCCGCAACCTGATCGTCGCGGATACCGAAAATGGCCGTATCCAGGTCATGGATTCCTCGGGGCATCTGGTCCGGATCATCAAACCCAATCAGTCCCAGGAGAGCTTCCGGTTCCCGAGATGCGTGGGAGTCAACTCGCTCAACATCCTGTACGTGACGGACGATCTCGATTACCGCATCTACAAGCTTGACTCGCTCGGTCGCCAGATGGCGGTCTGGAAGCGCCCGCGAACCCTGGAAGAGAATCCAGCCATTCCAGGGAGGATCCTCATCTCGCCCCAGGGCAATATCGCACTTTCCGAGCCGAACAACCATCGCATCCTGATCTACGATGCCAACGAGCGCCTGATCGGGACGATCGGTCGTGACGCAGGTCTTCAGAGCCCCGGGGGGATGGCGCACGACCACCTCGGCAACCTGATCGTCCTGGACTTCGGTTCCCACTCGGTG
>JBEIFE010000407.1:0-2542 GCA_040382575.1 Candidatus Sericytochromatia bacterium | reverse complement strand
GTTTCGCTCCGCGGGTACACGCTCGACCAGTTCGAGCTCGGGGGCATCCTGGCGCTGTATGACGATCCCGGTGCGCGGCTCGTCCAGGCGGGGCTCAGCGGGACCGTCTACCAGGTGGCGATCGCCAGCTCGAAGCTGTTCTCGGGTTGCCAGCAGCTCGTCATGACCTTCGATCCCCGGAACTTCTACCCGCTGACCATGCAGATGCGCGACGAGCGCGAGGCCGTCGTCGGCATGGAGATTCGCAACCTTCAGGTCACGCCCGAGGTCGATCTCACCATCTAGCGCTCATCGCTTCATCCCCGACAGCAGCAGCGTCACGAGATCTTCGATGAACCCGCGGCTGATGGGCGTCTGCTCGATCATCAGCCGCTGGAGGCAGGCGCCCGCGATGACCGTGAGGACGAGTCTGACGTCGGTGTCGAGGGGGAGCTCTCCACGTTGCACGGCCCGCTTCAGCACCGTTTCCGGTGCACGGGCCCGCCCTGCGAGCATCCGGGACATGATCTCGCCGGGTCCCGGGGCCGAGAGCAAGGCTCTCAGGACGCCTGTTCCGGCCGGAGAGCCGGTCCAGTTCGCTGCGCGCTCGATGAGGGCCACCAGGTCTCCCCGGAGCGTTCCCGTGTCGGGAGCCTCCTCCTCGTGCCCCATCGCGCGTTCGAGGGCTGCCGCGACGAGGGCTTCCCGGGTGGGCCAGCGACGGTAGAGACTCGTCTTGTTCAACCCGGCGAGCCGGGCGATCTCGGGGATGCTGAGGCCGTCCATCCCCTCGCGGGCGATCGCCTCCAGGGACAGGTCGAGAACCCGATCGATCACGGGGGCGCCGCGGCGCTTTTTCACAGTCGTATCCCCGGCGGAGGTGGCGTCCCCTGTCACGGTTCTTTTCCGGTGGGCTGCGGGGCTGTCACGGTTCCTCGCGTCAGGAAGATCTGCTCGTAGTCGGGCACCTCGGTTCCGAACAACCGATCCCACATGCGCGTGTGGAGGCCGAAGTTCCCTCGGGATCGCGTGTGATGGAGGCTGTGGAAGGTCGCGGTATTCGTCCAGCGCAGGACGGGCACCTTCAGGATCCAGCGCGGCAGGAACTCGTAGCCCAGGTGGGCCATGACGTTGTTGGCCAGGCCGATGACCTGGGTGATGCCCAGGGCCGTCACCGGGATGGGTAACCACGCGGAGGCCGGCACGATCCAGAGGCCCAGGAGGATCGCTTCCACGGCATGGAAGGAGTACGACGTGAAGGGATTCACGTCGATACTCCGGTGGTGGACCGCATGAACGTGACGGAAGAGAACGGGGTGGTGCAGGAGCCGATGCCAGGCATAGAACCAGGCATCGTTGAACAGGATCCCGACCCCCACCCAGGCCGCGATCGTGAGCGGAGATGCCGGAGCGTCGGACAGGTTCGACAGGCCTGCGGCCTTGAGGCCGACGACCGCACCGGCGCTGGCCATCCCGGCCACAAGGGTCATCAGCGTATTCCCGATCTCCCTGTGGACCTGCTGTCGGTTGAAGCGTGCCGGCGCCGGGATCCGGGAAGAGCGGAAGCGTTCGCGTCCCCAGTGCCACACCACCATGAACACCAGCCCCACGGTCAGGAAGTACGACGTGGCTCCGGCGAAGAACTGACCGATCACGGCCTGCACGATGGACGAGTGCCGAGGGTCCAAGTGTGACCTCCTCCGGATGCGGGTTCAACGGGTGGACGTACCGGCAGAGTATAGACGGGACATGGTCTTCATTGCAACAAATAGTTGCAATGAAGACCATGTCCCGAGCGCCCTGCCCTGAGCCTTCTCTCGGGATGCAGGTCCGGGCCTGGACGCAAAAAAGCCGGGACCTCGAGGTCCCGGCCTGCAGTGGGCGTAACTGGATTCGAACCAGTGACTCCTACCGTGTGAAGGTAGTACTCTACCGCTGAGTTATACGCCCATCTGGATGGAAAGCGAATTGCCCGTCTGGACTGCCGCTGCGGTCCAAGCAGTATCCCGCAGGTTCCTGGTGGTGTCAAGCGCCGCGCGAGGCGTCGATGACCATCCCCTTCCAGTTCTCCCCGCCCACGACGGGCATCCCGGACATCGTATCGTTCTGCCACCGGCGCAGGAACGTCCCCTCGGTCATGCTCTGGTAAGGGCCGCCGATCGAATCGTGGATCAGCAGGCGTTTCGTGGTCTCGTTGTAGCCCACGACGACGACCCAGTGGACGGCGCCCTCGTAGTCGAGCACGACCATCGCGGGACGGCCCTGGTCGACCATCGACTTGATGAAGTCGACGCTGCCGTTGCGGTAAGCTTTGACGTCCAGGCCCTTGCTCTTGAGGTAGCCCACGGCCGACGAGGGGGTCGTGCCGAGGTTCATGCGGTTGGATTCGTTGACGACGTCCTGGTAAGGGGTCTGGATGCCCCAGTAGTTCAGGAGCAGCGTGCTGGCGGCCTGGCCACAGGTGTTGTCGCGGGCGTTCTGTTCGATGAAGGGGACGTCGTCCACCAGGACCGAGCCGTTCTGGTAGCGGGTCACCCGAGCGCCCGTGCCCTGGATCTGCAAG
>JBEIFE010000406.1:0-2544 GCA_040382575.1 Candidatus Sericytochromatia bacterium | reverse complement strand
GGGCGCCGACCTGCTCGATCTGCGTCTGGGCGCTCGTGACCTCTTCCTCGAGGGCGACGCGCTCACGGACGCGCTCCCGGCAGGGTCTGCGCTCCTTGCACTTCTGGCAGGGATAGTCGGCCAGCACGCGTGAGACGTCCGCCAGCTTCTCGCGTGCCTTGCGGATTTCCGGGGGCACGGTCTGCACGTCGAGACCATCGAGACGATCGAGTCCCGCCTCGGCCAGCCACCTCGACCAGGGCACCTGGGTGGCGGGCAGCGGCCGCTCTTGCAGGAAGCTGGTGCGATCGATCTCCCCGAGCCACTTCACGCCCGCGAGCGAGACCGGTGCAACTTCTTCGATGCGCTGCACGAGGTGACGCGAGCCGAGCCGCGTCATGACGGGCTTGCCGTGGCCCGGCGGGACCATGACGACGGTGAACTGGATATCCCCGCTCTTGACCTTCTGGCACTCCAGGAAGATGGCCGGGGCGGGATGACCGACCGCCGGAGTGTGGACGAGCAACCACGCGCCACGAGGGGCCCGGTTGAGTTCGCGGACGGCGGCCTGGGGTGGGATGTACTGGCGATCGGTCTCGAGTGCCGTGAGGCGCTTGCGAAGACTTTCCCGGACGGCGCGCTGAACGCGCATGCCCTCGAGCAGGACGGGACGCGACTGCCCGGGCACGACGGGGCAGAGCGGATCGAGCTTCACGAGAGCCTTCTCGGCCTCGACCTTCTGGTGCGAGAGGCCCGCGATGATACCCGAGCTCTGGAACTGGGCGAAGCTCTGTTCCACGATCCGCCGGGCCTGGGCCGGTTCGTAGCGGTTCGTGAGGTTCGCGACCATGTTGAAGTTGAGCGCGAAGCGGCTGCGCAGGGGCTCGGAGGAGTTCGTGAAGAGGCGGGCGACCTCCTCGGGACCGAAGCGGTGCGAGCAGATGACGATCCCGTGGCCCACCTCGTCCATGCCACGACGCCCGGCGCGCCCCATCATCTGCTGGAACTCGGCGACGGTGACCAGCCGATGACCATTGTCCGTGCGCTTGAAGAGGCTCGTCAGGACGACCGTACGCGCCGGCATGTTGATTCCGGCCGCGAGCGTCTCGGTGGCAAAGACGACCTTGATGAGCGCCTGCTGGAAACAGCGTTCGATGAGAAATTTGAGCGGTGGGAGAAGGCCGGCGTGGTGCGGGGCGACGCCCTCGGGAAGGCGCTGCAACCAGGCACGCGTGGCGGCCGACTCGAGCATGCCAGGCGTCTGACGGATGGCCTCGTCGATCATGGCCTGGATGCGTTCACGCTCTTCGGGAGTGGTGAGTTCCAGGTCACTCTGGAGCAACTTCCGGGCCTCATCCTCGCAGCCGAGGCGCGAGAACACGAACACGATCCCGGGAAGCATGTCCCGGTTCTTGAGTTCGCGGACCACGTCGAGGGTGGGCGGAGGCTCGACCCAGCCATCGGCATTGCCGAAGCGCTTGACCGCAAGTCGGCCGCCGGGACCGAAAAGCTGCTTGAGGGCGGGGGCCGCGACCCAGGGTCTCAGGGGAACGGGACGCTCGGCGTGGGAGACGACTCTCATCGGCCGGTGGACGGCGCTGACCCATGTGGCGAGTTCGTCGGCGTTGGGAATCGTGGCCGAAAGGGCCGTGACGGCCGTGCCCTGACCCAGGAAGACGATGGTTTCTTCCCAGACGGTCCCGCGGCCCTCGGAGCCCAGGTAGTGGGCCTCGTCGAGGATGACATGCGCGACGTCGGCGACCTGCTCGGGATCCATCTGGAGCTGGTTGCGGAGAATCTCCGTCGTCATGATGAGGACCGGAGCTTCAGGGGCGATCACGACGTCACCCGTGACCAGGCCAACCTTGCCGGGCAAGGCCTCGCTGAGGTCGCGGTACTTCTGGTTCGAGAGGGCCTTGAGCGGCGTCGTGTAGATGCAGCGACGACCGACCTTGAGGGCCAGGAAGACGGCGAACTCGGCCACCAGGGTCTTGCCGGAGCCCGTCGGGGCCGAGACAAGGACCGATTCGCCGGCGACGAGCGCCTCCATGGCCTCGATCTGGAAGGTGTCGAGCGGGAACGACTGCCCGGACGCGAACTCCTGTACGAGGGAGGAAGCCTCCGGAAGCGTTTGCACCATCAGAAAGTCACACCCGTTCTGGTCGATCTGGACGAACGTCCGGAGTCTATCACGCCACTCCTCCCGGGTACACGGGCGAAGGAGGTGTCCCATGCCGAGGTCCGTCACGATCGTCCCCGAGCCGCTGATCCAGGAAGAACGAGTCCTCCACGGTCAGGGCGCCTCGCCCGTCGCGGGGGTCGACGAGGCCGGCCGGGGCCCGCTGATCGGTCCGGTGGTGGCCGGCGCCGTCGTGTGGCCGGCTCCGGGTTGGCCCGATCACGATCCGGTACGACGGCTGCTCGCCGGGCTCGACGACAGCAAGGCCCTCACGAGCGAGAAACGCGATCGCCTCTTCGACCTCATCCGTACCCACGCCGTGGCCTGGGGGATCGGCGAGGCCTCGGCCGCCGAGATCGACGAGGTGAACATCCTGAATGCGACGT
>JBEIFE010000405.1:0-2546 GCA_040382575.1 Candidatus Sericytochromatia bacterium | reverse complement strand
CTCATCGTCTGGCTCAACGTTCTGCAAGTTCAAGAAGCCCGTCAACTGAGCCACTTGACCCGCACCCAGCACGAAGAGGGCCATGGCGGCCCAGCGAGACATGCCTGCCTGGAAATCGACTCTTTCGTGGTGAGAGGCCAGGCTGATGAGCGTATGGGAAATGGTGAAGCATAGCAGGGCATACAGGGCCGAGGTGAGATCCAAGAAGTCCATGCGACCTGCCAGCGAGTTGCCCAGGTAGAAGCATGACAGGATGAGCACTCCGCAGATGCGATGAATCGGCAGATGGGCAAACGGACGCGATCGCCACTCCCGGTCCAGGCTCAAGGATGCGAAGGCGACAAGGCAAATGACCCAGAACGGGACAGGAATCAGGGTATAGAGTCCGGTTCCCAGAACCACGACGAAGATGCCTGCAAAAAGTGTCGAAAGCTTCGGTAGGCGAAACCGTTGCCGGATGCGGCCGTCCGGTCCGTCCGATCGCGGGGAGCTCATGTCCTGCTGGCCAGTATGCGCGCGCGTGTCTCGAGCCAGTAGGCCAGGCAGGCCGAGAGTGTACCAGCGATCAAGCCTGCCAGCAGAACCATCGCCGTCCGACGGGGCTTGCTGCGCTGGTCGGGAGCCAGGGCCGGATCGATGACCTGGAACGTGAGCGTTTCTTTCGCTTCCTGGATCTTGGCCAGTTCCAGTTGCTGGGTCAGCACCTCGAAGACCTTCTGCTTCACGAGGGCATCACGCTTGAGCTGGGCCAGTCGAATCCCCAGGCGGGGGGCGGCCTCGAACGAGATGAGACCTCCCGAACCGCTGGCTTCGAGGGTCGATAGCTTGCTTCGGAGTTCTTCGACCTCGTCTTTGAGTCCCTGCAATTCGAGATCTTCGGACCCCACCGAATCCGAGAGGAGCTTCAGTCGCATCTCGCGGGCGATGAGTTCCCCCTTGAGGGTCGCGTAAGACTGCACGGTGGCCTGTGTCTGAGCCTCCAGCGACACGAGCTGGTTTTTCTCCATGAATGTGCGCAGATCCTGTTCGATCCGGCCGAGATCCCGGGTCTGTTCTGCCAGCTTGCCGCTCAGGAAGATCCGATCTCGGTGGGCCTTCGAGAACACATTCTGCTGGAGGAACCTTTGAAGCTCTTTCACATAGGCATTTGCCAGGCGGGCCGACCCTTCCGGTGTGCGAGCATTCGCCGTGATGGTCACCAGGCCCGTCTTGGGATCGGAGATGATCCGGACGGTCTTTTCCAGCTTCCGGAGGCCATCGTGACGGGAGGGGAAGGGCTCTGCCGCTTCGCTCGCGCGTCGTGAGGGCTGTTTCCAGGCCCCTTTCTGGTCGTCCCAGAACTCGTGGAAGATGATGCGGCGAAGGGCCTGACTGTCGTGAATCCGCAGTGCCACCGAGCGCGATCGCAGGATGATGACGAGCCGGTCAGACAGGGTACCCTTGAGGCCCACACCGGCCTGAGCAGCCAGTCCACCGAGACTCCCGAGGCTTGCCAGAGCCGTCGAAAGTAGGTCTCCACCCGATTCGGCAGGCATCAGGGTGGCGGAGGCCGTGTAGGTCGGGGGGATGAGATAACTTCCCGCCCCTGTCAGCCCCATCGCCCCGAAGGTCATTCCCAGAACCAGGGCACGGCGTGCCCAGATCTTGACGAGAATGCTGACCAGGTCCTCATCACCAGATGGGGGCTCTGTGCCGGTGGCCGATGGCAGGCCCGAGCGCTCGGTCATGGCTTGAGAATCCCCCACGTCACGGCCGCAGCCGTCGCGATCTGATAAAGCACTTGCGTGACATCCTTGAAATTGCCGATCCAGTTTTCGGATTCGACCTTTTCCGGCACGACGAGGGTGTCGCCGGGCTCGAGCAGCATGTCGTTGAAACCTGGTCTGAAGGGCCAGATTCCGGTCGAGCGGGACCTGTCCGAGACGATCGAGCCATCTGCCCGGATGACATAAAGGGCCGATCGATCGGCCTTCTCGCTTGGGCCCCCCGTCAAGGCCAGGTACTCGTCGAGCCGTAGCTTGCGGTCATAGATCACGGTCGAGGGATTGTAGACCTGCCCGATGATCGACACGGAGTTGATGACCGGCGGGACCACGAGAACATCCCCATCCTCGAGGTCGAGATCCTGACCCGTGCTCGAACTCGATACGGTGCTGGACAGCTGGATGATGACGCGACCGGCTGGCTTGATGCGGCGGATGTTCTCCAGGAGGGACAACTTGCTCGCGAGCTCCCGGCTGGCGGGTGAATCTTTTTCCTGGCTGGAAGGCAGGGAACGCAAGCGGTCGACGTCACTTTCCAGGCGGCTGGCTGTCTCGGTGAGGCGCTGAGTCTCGAGTTCCTTGACCGATTGGCGGGTGAACACGGCCCCGGGAGCATAAGCACGTCGCGTGAGCCCCCCCGCTCTACGGAGCACATCGCGGAGACCTTCCCCTTGCTGGAAGGTGTAGGTTCCGGGCTGGCCGACCTCCCCCTGGATGGAAACCGTCCGGTACAGCTTGTACTCGGGGATGGGCCGCACCAGCAGGTAGTCGTCCTTCCGCAGT
>JBEIFE010000404.1:0-2550 GCA_040382575.1 Candidatus Sericytochromatia bacterium | reverse complement strand
CCTGGCTGCTGCAGAAGGCCGGGCAGAGGGACGGGAACAGGGTTCCCAGCAAGAAGCGCTCAAGATGGTCAGGCGGGCGATCGCCCGGCGTTTCGGCATGCCTGACCCTGAACTGAGCCAGTGCCTCAAACAACTCCATACCGAGCAACTCGAGGCCCTCAACGAGAGCCTCTTCGACATGACCTCACCCGAGGACCTGACGGCCTGGCTCGACCGCGAGACCTGAAGCAGGCGCTGTTACCGCATCCGCTCCCACACCCCGGGCTTCAACAGGCGCACCGTGGGCGACTTCACTCCTCTTCAGACGCTGGTCCTTCCAGTTCGATGAGGTGGTGCTTGACCTTGCGAACCTCGATGTCATGCTCGACGAGCAGGCTGATGAGCTGGGAGCCGCTCATCAGGGCGACGGGCACGGCGTTGGCCCGCTGAGCTTCCTGCCGGGCCCCGGCGCTGAAGTCTCCCGTCGAGATGATCAGCCCCTGCTCGTGGGTGCCGAGGCTTCCCCGCACCTGCTGGACGGTTGGAGCCTGGACGTTCTGCTTCCATCGCTTGACCTGGACGGCCATCCGGGTCCGGATGACGTCGCCGACGACCAGGGTTCCCCGGACGTCGATTCCGCCGTCCCCGCTACGCTGGGTCACCTCGACGTCCTCGAAGCCGATCGCCACCAAGAGCCGGCCGACGAGGACCTCGAAATCCGCCGGATGCATCCCCGCGAGCCGCGACTGGAGGGCTTCCTTGACAGTGGCATTGTGGCGCTCGATCTGTGCACCCAGACTGTCCGACTCCCACGCACTCAATCCGATGAGTCCCCTACCCTGTCGCGTGAATCTCGGGGTCTCGCCTCGTCGTGTCGCCTGGGCGATCGCGAGGCTGACCACCGCATTGAGCGTCGCCGCCGGGGTCTGCCCGCCCGAGGTCACCAGGCCGAGCTCGAGGGCCCGCTCGGTGATGGTCCGGTAGTGCATCGGCCGGCGATCTGCGCTCTGGCTCAGGATGAGTTCCGCTGCATCGACGAAGGACATCGTGTCGATCCCCACATCGGGTACGTCTCGCGCTGACGGATCCGGTGCAGTTTCGGGTGTAGCTTGAGCGGCAGCTGGGCGACCCGGTGTGCCTTTCACCGCGCGCGAGGCGACCTCTGGAAGGCCCCACGCCCGAAGTGCGAAGGTGCCGGGTGCCGTGCGCTGGAACCGCGACTCTTGCCGCTTATTCTTGATGTCCACCGCCAGGTAGGCATGGATGGACTGCTCCGGGACCCGTGCGCTCGTCCGCCAGAACCCGTGCGAGAGGATCTGCTCCGTGATCACGCCCGTCGTCAGGGGCGCGCCGGCCTCAGAGAGGACCGCCTCGATCGCTTCCAAGGTCGTCATCCGGGGAAACCTCCATCGGCCACGCGCGTTGGGGCCAGGATATAGATATCGGTTCAGGTACAGGACACCGTTGCGCCCGCAACGGGCTGATGGAATTATGCCCGAGGGTCGCGTGGTTGAAAGGGTGGGAAGTGGGGAACATCGGATCGGGATGTCTGACCTGGGCGCACACCCCGGAGGCCAACGACGTGACGAACGAAACCTGGAACTGGCTCGATCCCCACCACCGCGAGCGATCCCGCGGCCTGACCACGGTGGAACGCAATGCGCGCCATCTCTTCGAGTGTCTTCCTCCAGATTACAGGGCTTCGCGCACACGTGACGCCGTCCAGTTCGATCTGCCCGAGGCCAGGAATCTCACATTCCTGGTTACTCCCGAGACTCTCGAGATCCGGTTTCCTTGCACCGAATGGACGATGGGAAGTCACGCACCCGTGGCGACCAGCCGGCTCTGGAAGCGTTTTCCGTGGAAGCGGTCCTGGGGGAAGGCGGACCTCGCGCCCCTTATTGATGCGGCTTCCGCGGCATGGCAGGCCGAATTTCGACCGTGCGGGTATTGCGGGAGGAGATTCGAGCCCGAGCATATGATCGAGGGCCGGATGGTCAAGGGGCCCATCTGCCACGGCTGCGCTTCCAGGCACGAGTTCGTGGTGTTCTGACTGCTGACGGGGAAGCCCCGTCGGCCGCTCCAGCTTTAGGTTTTCCTCACCGCGCCTGACGTCACGACTGGCTGGGGACCACCGTCGGGGTCGAGACCTCGCGCAGGGTACGCCAGTAGGTCCTCGTCACGTGCGCACGCTCCCGGAACGCGTCATCCTGCATGAGCAGGGCGTGAAGTTCTGGCAACCGGTACCACGGTACACTCGGGTACAGATGGTGTTCGAGATGATGATGGATTCCGCGGGGTGCCACGAAATGGCGCTCGAAGAACCCGGGCAGGACCGTCCGCGTCGGATTCCCGGAGTGATCGTGTCGGAGACCGAAGTGCTCGGCGATGCTGCGAATCCTCAGGATAAGCTTGGTCCAGGTCAGGCTGGGCAGGATCCAGGTGGCGAGGAAGACTGGCCAGGCGTGCAACTGGGTCAGCACGACCGCCTGGAGCAGATGAAACCCCAGCCGGGCGACCTGATAAGTGCGATCGCCTCCGGACCGCGGGTTCGCTGAGGCGATCGCCCTG
>JBEIFE010000403.1:0-2552 GCA_040382575.1 Candidatus Sericytochromatia bacterium | reverse complement strand
TGGAAGTCCGTGCGGGACTGGACGATGAAGATCCGGCCACGCGCGGGAGATGAGGACGGTTTCTACCGGACGCTCGAGCTGGCCCGGGAGCTCGGGCCCGGGCTGTATCACGTGACGATCGAGGGAACGGCCGAACCGGGCATGAAAAAGCAGGATCGACCGCTTACCGCCGGCATGTGGTTCGAGGTGACGCGCCTGGGACTCGTTGCCAAGGCGGGGCCGGGCCGGATCCTGGTGGCCGCCTTCGACCTCCTGTCCCACCGCCTCGTGCCCGGCCTTCCTCTGAGCGTTCGGGGGAACCGTCCACCGGCCTTCACCACGGGCCCTGACGGCCTGGCGATCTGGCCGGTCGATCCGGGCGTCACCGTCCGCCTCTCGGCCGAGCTCGCAGGCTCCCCCGCTCACCTGGCGTTGACGCCACCGGGGCGTCCGGACCGGCAAATGATGTTCCTCACGACGGACCGCCCTCTGTACAGGCCGGGGCACTCCGTGGGCTGGAAGGTCACGGCCCGCAAGGGTCCTGAGGGCGACCTGGATCTACCCGCAGGCGACGCCGTGACCGTGACGATCCTCGATGCCCGGGACCGCGAGATCGGTCGCCAGGACGGGCTGTTCGATGCATGGGGCGCGTTCCACGGGACCTTCGAGCTACCGACGACGACTCCGCTGGGCGATCACCGGCTGGTGGCCAGATGGGGACCGAGCAGCGAAACCCTTCCGATATCGGTCCAGGCCTACCGGAAGCCCGAGTTCCGGATCGAGATCGTCCCTCAGGCCACGACTCTCTTACCCGCCAGGGTCGCCACGTGTGATCTCGCGCTCAGCTACCTGTTCGGGGGACCGGTACCGGAGGCACCCTTCCACTACCGGATCCTGGCGCGACCGGCCAACCCACCCGGATGGAGCGGCTGGAGCGACGAAAGCCTGGGCTTCGAGCGACTCGTGGGAGCCGATACCGGAACCACCGACGCGCACGGGAAAGCCCGGCTGCTGATCCCGACGGAGACCCTGGAACAGGACGAGACCTGGACGATCGAGGTCGAGGCATCGGATCTGGCCCGGCAGGTGGTGAAAGGGCAAGCTACCCTGACGGTCCGGCGCGGGGACCTCGATGTCGCCTGCCAGCTGGATCGGGATGTCCTGGAGCCCGGAGCGACCGTGAGTGCCACCGTGACCCTCCGGACTCCGGAAGGTCAGGCTCTGGTTCATCCGGGGGATGCCGTCCTGGAGGCCATCGAGACGGTCTGGCTGCCGGATGAAGAGCGCTGGCACGAGAAGGTGCGCGTCCTCGAACGGGTCTCCTTCCGGACCGACGACGAAGGCCGTGCCCGTCTGAATCTGGCGACGGGTCGGACTCCCGAGGGCACGCTGCGGCTGCGGATCGCCGTGCGGGACCGGGGAGGGCGGCTGATCCAGGAACGGTCCTCGGTCTGGCTCACGTCCGAGGACTGGGCGCGCGGCGCGGGCCCGGCGCGGCCACCGGAGGTGCATCTCGACCGCGATCGCTACCGGCCGGGCGAAAAGGCCCGGGTGCTGGTCGAGGCCCCCGACCCCGGCATGGACCTCCTGCTCGTGGTGGAGGGGCGGGAGCTGCATGAGGCGCACAGACTGGCCGCCGGGCGATCGCGACATGTCCTGGAGCTGCCCGTCCGGGCCGAGTGGGGCCCCGACGTGGATATCGTCGTCCAGGCCGTGGAAGGTACCACGCTACACACCGCCTCGGCCCGCCTGCGCGTGGCGGAGGACCATGCCCTGGTGATCGACGTCCGTCCCGATCGCCCCGTCGTCGAACCGGGCGCCGTGGTCGGCCTCACGGTGCAGACACGGACCCCCGACGGGCGGCCCGTCCCGGCGGACGTCTCGGTCGGGGTGGTGGATGAAGCGATCTACCAGCTCGCGAACGATCCGACCCGCGACCCGATGGAGGTCTTCCACGGTCCCCGGGGGAGCGAGATCTTGACCGTGTGGTCGTTTGCCGAGGACTACTCGGCCGGGCCGGGGAAGGATCTGGCAGCCTCGGCCGTGCGGCGCAACCTGCGCGACACGGCGGCCTGGCTCCCGGTGGTGCGGACCGATGCGCGGGGAGAGGCCCGGGTCCGGTTCACCCTGCCCGAGAACCTGACGACCTGGATCGTCACGGCCCGCGGCATCAGCCGGGACACCCGCGCGGGCACCGTCCGGGGGCGATTCCTGGCCACGCGGGATCTGGTGGTGCGGCTGGCCCTGCCGCGCACGATGACCGTAGGCGATCGCCTGGAGCTGGCCGGGCTCGTCCATGACCTCTCGCCCCGGCCCCTGGTCGCCCGGATCACGACCTGGTTCCAGGGACTCCGGGTCCTGACGGGGCCTCCGACGAACGTTCGCCTCGCGGCAGGCGGTGCGAGCCGGGTCGGGTTCACCGCCGACGCCACGGAGGCCGGCACCGCCTCCGTGACCCTCGCCGCGGTCGCGGGCAAGGCCCGGGATGGTCTCGAGACACGGTTCCCCGTCCTGCCCATGGGCGAGACCTCGATCGGGCCCGTGCAGGCAGGTGAGGTATCGGGCGATCGCCC
>JBEIFE010000402.1:0-2573 GCA_040382575.1 Candidatus Sericytochromatia bacterium | reverse complement strand
TCCCCCATCAGGTGACCGAACGTGTCATTGATGCGCTTGAAGTGATCGACGTCGAGCAAGACCAGACTCAGGGGCTGGCCAAATCGGCGGGATTCGTAAAAGCGCTTGCCCAGTTGCTCCTGGAAATGCAGGTGCGTCGTGAGGCCGGTGAGTCCATCGGTGACGGCTCGCTTCTGAGCATCGACATACAGCCGGCTGACGGCCTCGAGCTTCGAGAGATGATGCGCCTGTTCTGCCCTGAGCTGGTGCGGGACGAGGGCCTCTGCGATCGCCTGAGACCATCGCCCCATGACCTCGAGATCCCGGGGGCCGTATGGCCGATTGTCGACGCGTCTGCCCAGCGTCACGAGGCCGATGAGCTGTCCCTGATGCACGATCGGCAAGCAGACGCTGGCCCCGACCTGGATCAGCAGTTGCTCGACAGGTGCTGGAGGCGCATCAGCCGGATCATGCAACACCCATGCCCCATCCGGACGTTCACGGTGAAGCTGCCGGACCGAAAACTCGGGGATGACATACGTCGACGGGAATGGCCCCAGACCCGCAACAAGATGGAAACTCGGATCCCCGGTCGGGGGGAGCCACATGAAAAGATGCTTGGGACGAAACTGCTGCTGCAAGGAAGAAACGACCAGATTGGCCAGCTGCGTGAGGTCCTTGCAGGCGCGCGCCTTTTGCTCGAACGCTGCGACGACGTCCCGGCGACGCCATCCCCAGCCCTCGGCACCGGTGCCGATCATGGAAAGTCGAGTGGCTGCCACGACCAGTCCACCGGACAGAACCCAGGACCAACCGCCGCCCTGCTGAGCGACCAGCGGATGGTGGAGGAGCTCGACGAGCCCGCCAGAAGCAAGCACGGATGCACCCGCTACCGCCATTCGCGTGACGAGGGGCCACCGTTTGCCAGCGTGAGGGCGCGAGGTCTTCGCACGTTTCAAAGGTCGGTTTCGCATGACCACCATCTTCTGCCGGCCGGTGCGCCCTCTCAAGTGCAAGGATCACCTGGGCCCCGGGGTATCATGGTGCGATGACTTCGAACCGCTGGACCACGCTGATCCTGGCGCTGATGACGAGTTGCGCCGTGCTACCTCCCGCCCAGATCGACCCCAGACAGGCCAGGGGCGCATCCAGGGTGATCCGGCGCGCTCCCGACGGCCAGGGGCAGCTTTCGCGTCTCGAGCACGAAGACCTTCTTGTGACCCGCGGTACCCCCCGGAACCAGGGCCTGCAGTACGGTCACGTGATGCGCGCCGAACTGCTTGCCCGTGCCGCGAGACGAAGCACCTGGATTGCCTGGAGTCGGGAGAGAGCGACGGAGAAAAGCTTCCGATCTCTGCCGTCACGAGAGCGGGAAGAAATCGAGGGTATCGCTGCCGCCACAGGGCTGTCCACCGGCTCCCTCTGGCTGGACCAGCATATCGGTACCGATGACGATGCCTGGACCGCTGCCGTGACCTTCGACCACCGAGAGGGTTCCGGACACAGGTGGCAAGGTGGACTCCTGGCAGCGCGCGTAGAGGCTCCTCTGCCGATCTGGCATCTGCGCAGTCCTGGCGGCCTCATGCTCGAGGAACCGGGGGGCTTCGCCCGGTCACTCTTGACTCTGGATCGGCCCGGGGGAGCCCTCATGGCTGGAACCGGTTCTGCATCGTCACCCCGCATTTCGAAAAGCCCCCCATCCCTGGACCTCGATCCGGACGCTCCCGGCATCGTGAAGCAGACGGCTTCGAGGCTAGAATCGGCACTCGAACGATCCGATGGTACCTGGGACCGCTCTCTCGGCTGGTCCATCCTGGCGACGGCTTCCCACGCGGTATCGGGTTCTATCTCGTGGATGGACACGATCCGGAACGACCATCGGTTACCCCGGGGGGCCTGGCTCTGGGATCCTGCGAACAGGACCCTCGACATGGCCGTCGGTCGAGAGTCACCAGGTGGTGCCGCCGCTTTCAGGTCCGTGCCGCTGGCCAGGCTGTGGCGAGGAGGCCGGATCACGGCGACACCCGGCACAGCAAGCGCATTAAGAAATGTGACCAAAGCGGGTAAAAGGCGTCGGCTCAAGTGAACCGCTGCGACCGATGGGGTATAGTAGCGCGGTAGGCGCTCGCTTCCACGCCACGTGGGGAAACCCGGCATGACTTCTTCTTCGTCCCCTTCCCATCCGGACACACCGGAACTGGCAGCCCTTCAGGGACTGCTGGGAAGCTTCGAGTCCGGCAATCTGCTACGTGAACTCGCCCGCCACCTTTCATCGGTCGTGGGATCCAGGACCGTGCAGATCTTGCGGGGTAACCAGGTCGTCTCTCAGTTCGGTGATGAGCACCTCAACGGTTCGAGCCTTGACCTGTCGATCCCGCGGACGGGACTGCAGATCCGCATACCGGGTTCAGTGAACCTGGAGAATCCGCACATCGGAGCCTTGCTCAACTGGTCCGGCATTCTCCTCGCGTACGAGCATCTCAGCCAGGCCTGGGGAACGGCCCCGGTTCTGGGAGATCCGATGCCGGTCATGACGGATTCGCTCACGCTTCTGGGCTCGCGGGCGCTCCTGATGAACCGTCTCGACGGTGAAT
>JBEIFE010000401.1:0-2576 GCA_040382575.1 Candidatus Sericytochromatia bacterium | reverse complement strand
CGACCCCGGGCGACATGGTCTCGTGAATGACCATGCCACGGGGATCTCCCGGCATGCCCAGCACCGGGACACCTACCGGAAGTTCACCGCGGATTTCCAGATGAGAGGGAGAAAGAACCTCGATGACCCGGGCCGCGAGGGAATCTCCCATGAGAACGAGGTGTACGTCGGGCACTCGCTCCAGCAGATAGTTCAGTCTGGTCATCGTCGCCTGAGCCAGGCGTCGCTCCATCTCTGCGGGATCGAGTCCCAGTTCGACAGCCAGTTGCACGGCGCGCTCGCGCTCATCCAGCTTGAAACTCGCCACGAGGGCTCCATCCATTCCCGCCAGCAAAGCCTGGGCCAGGGCACGAACATCAGCCAGATCGTCGCCGCCCGTGGCGAGCCATGCCGCCTCGAGGCCCAGAGAGGCCATGCGCATCTGCCCGGCCATGGCCTCGAGAGTGCCGACCAGCGCGGTCTCGAGACTCGCCGAAACCACCAGCACGGGACGAGGGCGAATGGCAGGAAGTCGAGAGGGCAGGTCGAGCCAGGCAGCCCCCGAACCCAGTGAACCAGCATACCGGATCCGAGCCAGCGCACCGGCGAAGGCGGGTGTACCGACCGGCAAGATGGGAACGGGCACGGCCTGCACGGCCTGGCCGAGAATGCCGAGATCTTCATCCTCGACGGCATCGGCGACGATGCAGGTCGCGCCCGCACGCGCCGCACGCATCATCTCGTCGACGACGGCCCCGAGACCTTCGCGGAGGGTGGCCCAGGTCAGCAGAGAGACTCGCTCACCCGAGACCACGAGGCGCTGAGCGAGGGAATGACGTCGAGCAGCCCCCTTGCTGGGTAAGACCGGGATGCCGTGGTGATTGACATACCCTCCGATGGTCCGATATCCCCGGCCAGGCCAGGCAGGAGCGATGACGGCCAGAACCGGACCGAGCCCGTGCCGCAGACCGTCGAGCGCCTCCAGGGGGACGTGACCGCTGGCCGGATCGAGCCCCAGAAACCAGGACGGCAGGTCAGCCAGGCTCCGGTTCCGCACGACACCGGCCGAAGCCCCATGCCAGACCTCGCCCCAGCGGATCCAGGCCCCCCCCTCGCCGAGGTCACCGGCCAGTCCACCTGAGCCACACAGGATACGCGAAGGCGCCACCGCCCGTTGAAAGGCGAGGGCGAGATGCGAAGCATGCGAAAGATCGGGAGCTATCGCCCCGATCCGTGGCGCAGCGGGACGCTTCAGAACGCGAAGTCCGAATCGCCAGAGGACGATGCGGCGCCGGCATACGCGGGCGAACCGGAATCCTGGCGACTACCGAGCAACCGGAAGGTCGAAGCGGCGATGATGAACATCTCCTGCTTCTGACCATTCTTGTCGGTCCACTTGCTGATCTCGAGCCGTCCCTGGATACCCAGCAAGGATCCCTTGCGGATCCATTCCTTGGCTCGCTCCGCGTCCTTGCCCCAGATCTCGATCCGGAACCAGTCGGTGGTGTCTTGCCCCTCGGTCCGCTTCACGGGACGATCAACCGCCAGATTGAAGGTGGAACGCATACGACCGGACTCGAAGTACTTGATCTCGGGATCTGCACCCGCCCGACCCACCAGGACCACGCTGTTCATGTGAAAAGCCTCCCCGGAACTCACTCCGCCAGATGATGTGGTTATGAACTGTATAATTTTTGTCTTTATATTTTACCACGTCAGGGACGGATCCGGATCTGCCTGCCTGCCTACCACTTCACGCGACGATGTTCGACCCCGTGCGTGGACAGCGATACCCTGGAATTGCCCGTCACGAAAGCCGAACCATACGGAATGGAACTGCCCCCCCCTGCCCTGGTCGAAACGCCAGCGATCTGCTGGCCCGGCGAGCCAACTGAACCGCCCGTGCGGCCTTCACCACCCGGAACGTCCGGCTTGACCTGAGGGGGAACGGGGACAGAGATCTGAGCCTGGGCCACCTGAGACCAGTACTGGGCCTTGGCCTGGGGCGACAGATACCAAGGTGGCGATGTGAAGTTCCCGTTCAGACCGTGGGCGGTGAACATGGAGGCCTTGCCGGAGACATCTACCCGAGCAACCCGGATCCCGTAAACGTTCGCGCCGGTTCGATCAGCGAGAAAGACGAGTGAGCTACCATCAGGTGCCGTCATGTGAAAGACCTGCTCCACCCCCCCATCCGATCGCGTGATGGTCGTCAAGGTACCGGACAGCACGGGTGGGACGCTGGCCCCTACCTGGGCACCATACGAGAACAGGTCCGACACCGGGACCCGCAGCATGTCCGCGATCGCCGTCGCGGTCAGATTGGCCCCGTCCGTGCGGATACCGGTCACGGACATGGGCCTTCCTGCCGCATCGAAGATCGGCTGGCCTGATGCGGTCGTCAGGGTCGTCCCCACACCCGCACCTGCACTCGAGAGTTCGAGGACGGACTGGGGAGTGGTGAAGGCAAAGGCCGATCGAAGGCCCATCATCTGGACCCACATCGCGACGAGCAACAGGGTGATGAACCGAGCCAGACGTTTCCGGGATAGGATGGTCATGACCTGCTCCTTTCGACGAGGGTCCGCGAGTGTTGT
>JBEIFE010000400.1:0-2590 GCA_040382575.1 Candidatus Sericytochromatia bacterium | reverse complement strand
GGGCACGTTGACGCCCCGATTTGGTTTATATATGAACTATTGGAGCCTTACCGTCAAGGTCGGGGAGTGCCGAGCAGGGTTTGCTCGATCTGACGCAGCAAGGCAACCAGATCCTCCCGCTGATGGCCGGTCATGTGACCCAGAGCAGCCCGGAGCAACCCGTCATGGTCGGGACTGGCAGAACGGAACCGCTCTCGACCGGCGGGACACAGATGGATGCGGTTCGCACGGCGATCCCGTGGATCCGGGCGTCGCTCGATCAGCCCCGACACTTCCATCCGGTGCAAGAGGCCACACACGTTACCCTTGGTGACGAGCAGATGACTGGCCAGTTCCTGCTGGGTGACCCCCTCACGCAGGTGAAGCGTGGCGAGGACATCAAATTGCGCGATGGTCAGCCCATGACGCGAGATGGCCTGCTCGAGCAGACCAGCGACCCGGCTGAAGGTGCGTACGAGCTGTAGCCAGGTCCCGACGATCTCGGGATCTTCGAAAAGCTCTGCCTGTGCCGCTCGGTCGCTCGGCTTCTGCTGCTGGGTGTCCACGGATACCTCGTGGACCGTATCGTACCCCCGGGCCCTGGAACAACACGCGAAACCCGGCGACCTCGTGTTCAGGCACGGTCCGTCTGACACCGCCCCGGGCTGATGGCCCGGACGATCCGGCTTCTCGCCTCTCCTGCTCTCGCACGGTGCACGAGGCTCTCCGGCAGATCGGTCTGGATGGGGCTCCGGAAGCGAAGCGCCTCGCTAGCCGTGCCGTCACGCCCGGCGACCTGATGCGACATGTGAAGATCGCGGGGACCGTCGATGCCCACGGTATCTTCCAGGCCGGTGAACAGGCTGCTCGTGAAGCCTGGAACGTGGGTGGCATGCGAAAGCTGGCGATGAAGGCCTTCGATCGGGTCATGGGAGCCTTCCCGGGACTCTGGCCGCTGGTCGATCGATTCCAGGCTCGTGCACGCGATCGCCTTCGCCACGTCTGAATGAGTTTTTGCCAGAGCTTTGCCTTGGCATAACCTCAGGCACGCAACCAGGAAGGTTCATCTGGCCAAAACTCCCTCGTAGAAAGACTTTCATCCGGGAGAGTGCCCATGTCGATCGTGAAACAGGTCTCAGGCCAGGCTGCGCGAGCCCTTCCCCGCCTCTCCGCCGACGGTGCCAGGGCGCTAGAGTCCCTGATGCGTCCCATGAGCGACCAGCTCGTCCAGCGCACACGGCAGGTCGCCCGCGACGGGGTGGCTCGTCACGTCGTCTCGGTCGATCGTCTCGAGACCTCCCTTCGACAGTTCCAGAAGACCAACTCCCGTGAGATCGCCCGGGGCGCCTCCATGACGCTCGATGCGAGCCTAGGTACGCTCCGCAAGGGGATGCAGATCGGCAGAAACGCCCACGACCTGGGCCTCAAGACCGCCATCAAGGCCGGGAACAACCTCATCGACACGCAGGTCTTCCTGGGTGAGAAGCGCCATGAACTCGGCATGCTCCTGCTTGACCCGGCCAACCGCAAGGTGGTGGACCGCATCTACGGGGCGGGCCTCAAGCGTCACAACGCAAGCCTCAAACAACTGGACAAGCTCATCATCGATCGCGTGGACGACATCGTCACGGCCGGCATGAAACGCCACTCGGGAGCTGTCCGCGCCGCCACGCCCGGCTGGCGCAAGCAATTCAAGGCCTGGGTCGCCGACGGGGCCGAGCGCCACGCCTCGGCAATCGGGGCAGACAGTGCCATCACCCGCCTCATGCGTCAACTGGTCCGGTAGGAGAATCCGTGCAAACCCGCCACTTCATCCCTCTGATCCTCGCCCTCTCGATCACACCCTCTTTCGCCCCGGCAGCCCTTGCCCACGTTCCACATGGCCATGCCAGGACCTCCGTGGCAGGAAACCCGCTCCTCGAGGGATCCGATCTCTCCGTCAGGCCACAGGATGATCTTTACCGGCATGCCAACGGCACCTGGCTCCGCACGACCCCGATTCCCGCGGATCGGGTTTCCTTTGGCGTATTCGACCGCATGGCCCAGCGCTCGGAAGGGCGTGTACGCGAGCTGCTGACCGAGGCCCGCGAGCATCCCGGACGCTCGTTCGAGGACCAGATCCTGGGTGACATGTACGCCTCGCTCCTCGACACCGCGGCCCTAGACCGCACCGGGCTCGAGGCACTGAAACCGCTGCTCGAGCGAGCCAGTGGGCTGAAGGAACCGGCCGGTCTCGCTGCCCTGTTCCTCGAACTCTCGCGTGATGGCGTCCGCACCCCCGTGGCGCTTTACGTGGCCCCTGACGAGAAAAATCCGACCGTCTATGCCGCCCACCTCTACCAGGACGGCATCGGCCTGCCGGATCGCGATTATTACCTGAACGACGGCCCCGACGAACGCAAGCTGCGCGAGGGGTACCTGACCTACCTGACAACGCTGGGACGCCTCACCGGCGTGGCCGATCCGGCCGCAGACGCCCGGGCGACCCTGGACCTCGAGACGGCGATCGCCCGCGCCCAGTGGTCCCAGGTCGAGTGTCGCGACGACCTCAAGGCCTACAACCCGTATTCCCGGTCCAGCTGGACATCCGACTTCGCCCCCCTCGATTTCG
>JBEIFE010000399.1:0-2604 GCA_040382575.1 Candidatus Sericytochromatia bacterium | reverse complement strand
GTGGTGAGGCTTGGTGGCGCGCCTGTGCGGGCGCGCCTTCCGCACCTGGTCGGCCTTGCTGGCGAGCTGTAAACTCAGAAGGGCCGCGATGGCCGTGCGCTCCGCCTGGGCGAAATCGAAGCGACGGTGATCCCCGCCGGACAGTTCACCCACGAGCCACTCGAGTTGCTCCGCGGACGGAAGTGGCCCCCAGTCCCCGGGAAGGGCCGAAAATCCACACTCCGGACACACCCGGACCTCGTGATGCAGCGGATTGATGCCGTCGTGATGCGGCATGAAGTCGCTGTCGAGGCGGACGGCATCAGGCTCCCCATCCGGGGTGACCACCGTGAAGGGGTGGTCACAGACCGGACAGGTCACGGGATGGCGCGTGAGCTCCAGGGACACGTGAACCTCCGGCAACGGGCAGCGACGCGGAACGATTCAGAGCCTCGCGGCTCGCTCCACTCCCTGCAGGGCGACGCCATATTCGTTCCCCGCATTCCACAGCAAGTAACCGCTGGCCGAGGCCTCGCGGGCCGCGACGACCTGGGTCTTCACGTAATCGGGACCGTACCCGTGGACCATGAACCGGAAGGCCTGGAGCCACGGACGGACGACGGCCCGCCCGGAACCGATCTTGGAGGCCGTTCGCTTCACGCCCTCGTTGACGAAGAAATAGGGCTCGTCGGCGGGCCATTTGTGCCCCAGGTAAGGCGGATAGAAGTGGGACGGGTAGACCATGGGGCTCATGACATCGACCCACTGCCCCAGGTCTTCCAGGCGCTGGCCGGTGTTCTTGACGTCCACCCCGGCATCCCAGGCCACCACGCCGAAGCAGTCCATGCTGACGAGCACGCCCAGCGGGTGCAGCGTCTCGTAGGCTTCCTTCAGGAAGCTCGTGATGACGGCGTGCTTGGGACGCTTCACGGGGTCGAACGAGTAGGCGATCGCCTTCGTGTCGCCCATCGCCGGAAACCGGATGTAGTCGAACTGGATCTCGTCCACGCCCGCCGCGACGACTTCCTTCGCCAGACCGATCAGGTAGGCACGGACCTCGGGGTGGGCCGGGTCGAGCCACACGAGCTTGCCCTTTTCGCGCCACGGACCACCGCGCTTCGATTGCAATGCCAGACGCGGTTGATGCGTGGCCATGAAGGTGTCGTTGAAGCAGGCGATGCGGGCCACGACGTGCAGGTCGTCCCGGTGGAGGCGATCCACCAGCTTGGGCAGGTCGCGGATGATGGCCTGACGATCGGAGCCCGAGGCGTTCGCGAGCGGCTGTCTCGAATCGATGGCCAGGTTCCCGTCCATGTCCTTGATGTCGAAAACGACGGTGTTGAGCCCCTTCGGCTTCATCTCGCGGACCAGCGAGAAGATGCGATCCGTACCGGCCGAGGTCTTCGTCACGTAGAGGCCACGGGCATCGAAATCCGCCGGTGTCCGGCGCGAGCGCGGGGCCACCGCCGTGCGCCGCACGTAGGGGATCTCGAGATGCTTGCCCACCGGGATCCAGTTGCGAAGACCGTTCTTGCGCAGGATCTCGCGCTCGAGAGACGGGCGCGTGTAGATGTCGGTGAAGCGCAGATAGGCGTTCGCGAGACTCGTGGGGGTCTGCCCCTTCTGCACGACATGAAAGATCTTGCCATCGAGGTAGTGTCCACCCGAGGGCAGAGCGGCATGGGCGTAGCCCGGGTGGACGTTCACCCCGGCAGGGGTGACGACGACGACCGGATCGGGGTCCGCCGGCCGAGGAGCCGGACCACCGCCGCCCCCCACGGGCATTTCCACGACGCGACGGGTCCCGACCCGATGCCGTCCCAGACGCTCGCGCCGCGCCGGAGGGAAGGCGACGGTCGTGGCATCCCCGTCCGAGACGTAGGGACGGAAAGCCTCGCGATCGCCGGAGCCTCGCCGGAAATGTCTTGACCACTCGGAGTCGATCGCCTGGATGCGGGGTATGCGCCGGGCGTCATAAGCCCGGTCGAACGGGCTCGGTGCCGGGTCGGCCCCTACCAGGAAGACGGCCTGGTGCCGGTATCCGGGGCCGGCCACGACGGCCTCCTTGCCGTCCGGACTGCGCGGATATTCCCCGAAGGGCAGCGCCAGCGTCGCGAAGCGGAAGGTCGCGCCGAGATGGCCCTGGACCACGGTCTGGGCCCCGGACATTTCCCGGATGATGGCGGCGGTGGTGAGCTTGCGGCACGAATCGTGGCGCACGGTGTGGTTGGCGACCTCGCGTCCCGTCTCGACGAGCATCTTGAGTTTCTCGCGCGATTCTCCCGACACCTCGAAGGCCTCGGGCAGCACGAAAAACGTTCCGGCCCGACCGAAATCGGGGTGCGCGGTGAACATCGCGTCCATGATCCCCACGGCCGAGCGGGGATCGACCAGGGCCCGGCCACTCGCGTTGCGCCGGACCTGGCCGCGTGCGTCGTGCAGGAACTTGAACTGCTCGGCGGTGGCGTCGTCGAAGGTCAGCACGACGGGTTTGCGGCCGGCAGGCACGTCGAGTCGCCCTGCCGCGAGGTCCCGGGCGTTGACCGTGACGTAGCCGTGGCGCCAGAGGTACTCGAGGTCCTGGCGGAAGTGATCGTAGGTGCGAGTCCAGCGTCCTTCCTGGTC
>JBEIFE010000398.1:0-2605 GCA_040382575.1 Candidatus Sericytochromatia bacterium | reverse complement strand
GCCCGCATCGAGACCGCGGCGGCGCATGCGGTCTCGGAGGGTTCGGATCGGACCCTGCTTGCTATCGTCGACACGGGCGTGGACGACGCGCACCCGGACTTCCGGACGCGCGATGGGCTGGCCAGCCGCGTGGTGCGTGGCGAAAACTTCGTGAACCTCGACGGGAAGCCCATCGACCGAAACGGGCACGGCACGCACTGCGCCGGCATCGCGGCCGCGACCTCGCGCAACGCCGAGGGCATCGTGGGTCAGGCGCCCGGCGTGCGGATCCTGGCCGAGAAGGTGCTGGGCGACAACGGCGCCGGCAGCGACGCGGCGGTGGCGAGCGGCATCATCCACGCGGCGGACCAGGGCGCCACGGTGATCAGCCTGAGTCTGGGTGGGCCGGACGACGTGCGCGTCATCGCGGACGCCATCCGCTACGCCCGGGGCAAGGGGGCGCTCCTGGTGGCTGCGATGGGCAACCAGGGCAAGAACGTGAAGAGCTACCCGGCGGCCAACGCGGGCGTGATGGCCGTGGGGTCGACGGACGAGTCCGACCAGCTCAGCACGTTCTCGAACACCGGCGCGTGGATCTCGCTGGTGGCACCGGGGGACCGCATCCTTGCGACCCTGCCCTGGAACGGTGGCCTGCGCGGCAGGCGTTATGGCGTGCTGAGCGGCACCTCGATGGCGACGCCCTGCGTGGCGGGCATCGCGGCGCTGGTACGCGGTCGGCACCCCGACTGGGATGCCGACCGGGTGCGCGCGCACCTCGAGCAGACGGCCCTCGACCTGGGCGAGCCGGGGTTCGACTCGCTGTTCGGGGCCGGGCGCCTCGACGCGCGCCGCGCCCTCAGCGATTGAGGGTGGCGGGCGGCTGGACGGGCGCCGCCACGGGACGCGTGAACGCCACGGGTGCCAGCCCGTACTGGAGGACGGGCCGGAAGCCGATCCCGGGATTGCCCTGCTTGCGCGGGTGAACCATCGAGAGTCCCCAGATGCCTGAGCCCCCGCGCACTCCGGCCACCTCACCGCGAACCGGGGGTTCGAGACGTCCGGAGCCGAAGCTGGCTTGCTGGTTATCCGTGGCAGCCGGGATGCCGTACCGCCGCAGGGCCGGGTCGGTCGAGAGCGACGCGATGCCCCCTGCCTGTGGCCAGTTGCCCTCGGCATCCAGGTTGACCGGGGTGCCACCCAGCTTGTGGCGATCGGTCACGAGACTGGCCGTCCACTCGCCGATTCCCGACGTCGCCCAGATCACCCCTTGCTGCTTGGCCGTATGGGTACGGTGGGACATACCGGGGGCAGGCTCCAGCAGCCGATGCATCGTGGCCCACACGGCAAGGGCCGTGTACTCGTCATCCTTCATGAGATGACAGTCGGGGTCCGCTCGGTGGCAGATTTCCACCGCATCTTCCCAGGAGACGTCCACCCAGGGTGGACACCCCGGAACGACCTTGATCTGCTTTCGGCTTCCTGACCGCTCGTAGACGCTCATGCCCGGAAGAACGGGAGCAGCGTCGATCCGGGACGCGAGGGCCTTGCCCGCATAGAAGCCCCCGAAGACCTCGCAGGCCCAGTCGACGTCCTCGGTGCCGACCGCCGGGCGATGGGCCACCCAGGTCCCGCGTGGTCGCTTCGCCAGGGGCGGGCCGCAGTTCGCGGGCCGGATGAGCTGGTAGGCCTCGAAGACCGGGATCCACACGAAGGCACTGTAGACCTTCTGGACCGGGGCCAGGAAGTCGTGGTGGCCATGCGGGTCGCCTGAATCATCCGGATGCATGCTCTCGACGGTGGCGACTCCCGTCAACACGCCCGAGAGCCGGGCGGCCCGGACGGGGTCGGTGTAGCGCAGGCAAGCCATGACGAGCCGGCGATCGTCGTCGGACTCGACCTGGTCCCAGAGGGCTGCGAGGTCCGGGAGGTCTCCGGTCGCGGGTGGGGAATCCGATGCGTCCCCCTCCAGCAGGGCGACCAGGCGCTGGTAGGCCTGCCCGGCTTGCTGGACGGATTGCAGGGCTTCGCGCTTGCGGGCGGCGGGGGCGATCGCGAGGCGATCGCGGGCCCGCGCGAAGGCCCGCTCGAGGTCACCTGCGGTGCAGGGCCAGCGCACGCCCAGGGTGGCGAGATCGGCCCCATCCGGGCGGGGCGGAGTCCGCTCCGGGGGCGGGAACCTTTTCCGGAGCAGGTCGCGCAGGTGGGGGGGCAGCCGGCGCGGTTGCCAGTCGAGGGGGCGCGGGAAGCGCACACGCCACTCGAGCAGCGTCCAGAGCTGGCCGAAGGGAAGCGGCTTGCCGAGGATCAGGTACGCCCGGACGAGATGACCGAGCCATATCTGGAGGGCGGCAGCCAGGCCGAGAAGGATGCCCGTGGCCGTCGAGAGCTCCCGCATGATGGCCAGCAGCGCCGTCGCGAGCCCCACGGAAAGGACCAGCGCGAGGAGCTGGAGCGCCCCCATGCGCAGGCGCTTGCCCACCGCCCAGGTCAGCAGGAGACCGCCAAGTTCCCCCCACAGGGCGCGGGACATGGTGTCCTGGGGAAGCTCGTTCAGGCGGCCCAGCACGAACCAGAAGGGCATCACCCAGGGGGCCATCACGCGGAGGGTGACGGCGAGGGCGAGGGT